>CAZABF010000032.1:0-8827 GCA_964483495.1 uncultured Candidatus Pelagibacter sp.
AGAAAAAATTGTTTTTTCTGGTGTTGGTAAAACTATAGATGAACTTAAATTTGCTGTAACTAAAAAAATTTTATTAATTAATGCAGAGTCGGAAAATGAAATTATTGAAATTGAAAAAATTGCTAAAAAAAATAATAAAAAAATAAACATAGGTATAAGACTTAATCCAGATACAGATGCCAAAACTCTAAAAAAAATTTCTACAGGTAAAAAGGAAAATAAATTCGGCTTAACACAAAAAAAATTTTTAGAACTTCTTAAAAAATATAAAAGCTCAAAATTTGTTAATATTATTTGTTTAAGCGTACATATTGGAAGTCAAATTACTAGTCATGTGCCTTACAAGAATATGTTGAACGTAGTAAATAAAATAATTCAACAATCAAAATATAAATTTAAATATATAGATTTGGGCGGTGGAATGGGTATTCAATATGGAAATAATTTAAATAATTTAGATTATTCAAAATATAACAAGTTAATAAAATCCTTTTTGAAAAAAAATAACTCAAAAATAATTTTTGAACCTGGGAGATCAATTGTTGGCAATGCAGGATATTTAATTTCAAAAATTACATATGTAAAACAGACTAATTCAAAAAATTTTGTTATTTTAGACTCTGCTATGAATGACTTAATAAGACCGGCTTTGTATGGATCAAAACATAGAATTGTGCCTTCAAAACTAAATAGAAAAAAAATATCAAAAAAACATGAATTTGTTGGTCCAATATGCGAAACTACTGACAAATTCTTGACCGTTGCTAAGTATCAAAAAATCAATCAAAGAGATATAATTATAATTTGTGACGTTGGAGCATATGGAATGGTTTTGAGTTCTAATTATAACCTAAGACCAAAACCAGCAGAAATTTTAGTAAATAAAACTTCAGCGAAAATTATAACTAAAAGACAAAAGTTAAATAATATCATTTAACTTTTTGATAGATGATTAAAAGAACACTTTTTCTATTTTTTTTTTATTTTGGAGTTATTTTTGTTTGTATATTTTTTTTACCAGCTTTAATTTTACCTCAAAAAATTACACTTTATGGTGGCAAAATTCTTGGATTTTGGTCTAAATTTTGTTTAGAAATATTTTTATCAACAAAAATAGTAATTAAAGGAAAAGAAAAAATTTTAAATAATGAAAAATTTTTCATTGCAAGTGCTCACCAGTCACAGTTTGAAACATTTTTTCTACAGTCGCTGTTTGATTCGCCAGTTTTTATTCTAAAAAAAGAATTATTAAAGATACCAATTTTTGGATGGCATTTAAAAAAAATAGGCTCTATATCAATTGATAGAAATAAGATTACTAAAGATAATTTAGGTTTTTCAGATCAAATAAAAAATCACATAAATAATTCAAATAGACCAATAATTATCTTTCCTCAAGCTACTCGGGTCGATGTATTGGATAGATCGCCATTTAAAAAGGGGGTTAAAAGAATTTATGAGGAATTAAATATTTCCTGTCAACCTGTAGCACTTAATTCTGGAAGTGTGTGGCCAAAAAATGGAAAATTAAAACCAAATAAAACATTAATTATCTCAATTTTAGATCCTATAAGACCAAGTATGAATTCAGATGAATTTATAAATATACTTCAAAAAAATATATATGAAGAGATTGATAAAATAGTTTAACCTTTCATTGGCATTACAACAAAAATACTATCAAAATCTCCTGGATCTTTAATCAATGCTGGGGAACCAGTATCTTTTAAATAAATCTCTATATGATCACCATCAAGTTGTGAAGCTACATCAATCAAATATCTAGAGTTAAAACTTATATCTAAATCATAATCAAACTTAACATTCAAACTTTCTTTTCCATCTCCACTATTTGTGCTGTTAACTGAAAGATCTAGAACATCTTTTTTTAAACTAAATTTCACTCCATCTTTCTTATCTAGAGATATTGAAGCAACTCTATCGACAGAACCCAAAAATGATTTTAAATCAACTTGAAGTTTTTTTTGATTTTCTTTTGGTATAACTTGAACATAATTTGGAAATTTTCCATCAATTAATTTTGAAATTAAAATACTATTATTTAATTCAAATTTAATTTTTGACTTTATATTAGAAATTTTTACATCTCCTTCATAATCTTCGAGCAAAGAACAGAGTTGAAAAATAGTTTTTTTAGGCAATATTATAGGTTCAAAATCTATTTTTTCATTTAATCTAACTTTAGAAATAGCCATTCTATGACTGTCAGTTGCAGCAGAAGTTAAAAAAAATTTATCATCTATTTGTGTTTGGTGAAAAAAAATACCACTTAAATAGTGTCTAGTTTCATCGTTAGAAATCGAAAATTTGCATTTGTTAAGAAGTTTAAGTAAATTTTTTGAATTGATAGAAAATTCATTTTTATTAAAATCTTCATCAGTCAAAGGAAATTCGGTCGCACTTATACAGTTTAAATTAAAATCTGATTTTTCTGACTCTATGTGTATTTTATTTTCTCCAACGCTTGTGAAGTTAATTTTTTTTCCTGAAGAAAATTTTCTCACTATATCATACATAATTGAAGAAGAGATTGTAGTTTTTCCTTCTTTTATTATTTCAACATTTAATATTTGATGAATAAAAATTAAGTCTAAATCTGTAGCTGTAATTGTTAGCTTTGAAGATGATGCATCTAATAATACATTTGATAATATTGGTAGAGTGCTTCTTTTTTCGATTACACCTTGACAATAATTTAAGGATTTTTGGAGGTCTTGTTGATTTAAATTAAACTTCATTTTCTTTATTATATAGAATTTTATTTTTCAAATTATCTATATTTGAATTCAATTCTTTGTCTTCATGTCTTAATCTTTCAATTGTTTTTACTGAATGAATAACGGTAGTATGATCTCTATTTGAAAAAGACCTACCAATTTCAGGTAAAGATTTTGATGTAAGTAATTTTGCTAAATATATTGCTGTTTGTCTAGGCCTAACCAAGTATCTAGATCTTCTTGCAGATAACATTTCATTTTTACTTATTTTAAAAAATTGACAAACAATAGTCTGAATTAAATCTATTGTTACTTTATTTTCTGACAAATTTAATAGATCTTTAAGAATTGTTTTAGTTTCTGCAAGAGTAGGTAGTTTATTATATATTCTAGAAAATGAAACTATCCTATTTAATGCACCAACTAATTCTCTAATACTTGTATTTATTTCTGAACTTATAAATTTTTGAATTTCTTCTGAAACATTAAAAGAAATTGATTGATTTAATTTTAGCTCATCTATTTTAGCTTTAACAATTTTACATCTTAAATCATAATCAGGGTTTTGAATATCTACAACTAATCCTCCTGCAAATCTTGATTTTATTCTTTCTTGTATTCTAGATAATTTGTTTGGTGCTCTATCAGCAGAAACTATTACTTGCGATCCCTTATCGATAAGTGCATTAAATGTATGAAAAAATTCTTCCTGCATAGCTTCCTTGCCATTCATAAACTGAATATCATCAATTAATAATATGTCCGTGTTTCTGAAATAATCTTTAAATTTTACCATTTCGTTAGTTTTGATTGATTTTACAAAATGATACATAAATCTTTCTGCAGAAATGAACATAATTTTTTTTTTAGATTTTAGATTTAAACCAATTGCATTTAATAAGTGAGTTTTACCCATACCCACTCCTCCATATAAATATAAAGGATTATAATGAGAAAGATCTTCCGAAACCTTTTTGGATGCCTCAAATGCCAATTTATTACTTGGTCCAATTATAAAGTTATCTAAGTTTTTATTTGGATCGATTCTATTATATTGAAAAAAAGAATCTTTTATAAATGAAACATTTTGATTATCATTTCTATTTTTTTGAGTTTCAATTATTTTAGTTTCTAGATCAATTACTTCTTTTTTTTGATCAATAATTGTAAATTCTATTCTTGAAATTTCTTTTCTATGCATTTTTACTATCTGTAAAATTTGATCAAGATATCTTGATGTTATCCAATCTCTAATAAATCTTGTAGATACTGAAATTAATATATAATTATTAAATTCATCAATAAAATCAATTTTTTTTAGCCAAGACTCATAAATATCATTTCCTAATTTTTCTTTCATGTTTAGCTGGATTTTTTTCCAGTCTAATTTTTTTATAGAAAAGTTTTCAGATTTTTTTGTTAAAATATTTTTCATTGTGGAAAAAAATTATTAATGCCTAAATAAATCTTATGCAATAGATTATTTTATATTTTTAAAAAAAAATAAAATTTATGAGTGTATAAATCTCAGATTGAATTTTTTTTAATTAAAAAAAAATAAAATTAAAAATTGAAATTAAAATTTTAAAATAATTTTTTACCAGATGTAGTGATCAATCAAAAAAAAATACTAATTAAAGTAATTATTAAAAGTTGTAAAAAAATTAATATAAAATTTAAAAAAAATTTTTTATATTTTGTTCTACCTTAAGTTGCTAAAGAGAATTAATTTTCTTTGTTATTCTTGAAATATTTCTTGAGGCGTTTTCTCTTTTTATTATACCAGTTTTTGCAATTTTCATTAATTCTGAATTCAATTTTGGCAAATATGACAAAGCTTCTTTTTTATTTTTTTCTTCTAAAATAGAATTCATTTTTTTTATTGCATTTCTAAATCTGCTTTTTCTAGATTTATTAACATTTGTTTGTCTAGATATTCTTCTTATTCTTTTAATTGCTGATTTAGTATTTGCCATACGCGCGATGGTATAACTTGTCAATTGGACACGGTCAATAGATTATATTATTATTTTAAAATAAAATATTAAACTATGAAACAGGTTCTCCAACAAAAAAAAGGTTTAGTTAAAGGTGTTTTTAACAAAGTCTTCAAAAAGTATGACATCATGAATGACTTAATGTCATTGGGAATTCATAGAATTTGGAAAAAAAACTTAATTCAAATGATGAATCCTTCAAATGAAAAAAGACTTATTGATGTTGCTTGTGGTACTGGAGATATAGCCAAATTATATTTGAAAGCTACTAATAATAATTCAACAATTTTGTGTGTCGATCCAAACATTAATATGATTAAAGAATGCAAAGAAAATTTGAAAAAATATAAAAATATAAAATGGAAAGTTTGCAGCGCAGAAAGATTAAATGTACCGGATAATAGCTTTGATTTTTATACTATAAGCTTTGGCCTTAGAAATACTAAAGATATAAATAAAAGCTTAAATGAAGCTCATAGAGTTTTAAAAAGGGGAGGAAAATTTTTGTGTTTAGAATTCTCTAAAATTGAAAACAGTAATTTAGAAATTCTATATAAAAACTATTCTAAATTAATTCCTAAAATTGGTGAAATAGTAGTAGGTGAAAAAAAACCTTACGAGTATTTAGTGAAAAGTATTGAAAATTTTATAAGTCAAAAACAACTTATTGAAAAGATGAAACAAAGTAATTTTAAAAATTGCGAATACAGAAATCTAAGTGGTGGAATAGTTGCAATACACTCAGGTTGGAAAATATAATGATAAAAAAATTATTTATCTTATTTAAAATTGCCAGAAAACTAGCTTTGTCAGATGCTCTTAAAGTTATTTCTAAATTTCACCAGCCTCCGCTTATAATTAAAATTTTTTTAAGTTTATTTTCAATTTCTTTTTCTAAAAACAACTATCAATCTAATGAATTAACTGATGAAGAAAAATTATGTGACTCTATACAAGAAATGGGAACAACATTTATTAAATTGGGTCAATTTTTATCTACCAGGCCTGATATTATTGGGGAAGACTTATCTGCTCAACTTGAAAAACTACAAGATCGCTTGCCTCCATTTTCAACTTATGAAGCCAAAGAAATAATTAAAAAAAATCTAGGAAACGAAATATTTGATTCAATAATCAATTTCGATGAACCTGTCGCAGCTGCATCAATAGCTCAAGTTCACAAAGCTCAAATAAATGATGATGGAGTTATAAAAGATGTTGCCATTAAAATCTTAAGACCAAATATTAAAAAAACCTTTAATGATGAAATTGATGCTTTGATGTTGTTAGCATATTTTATTGAAAGTTTAATTTCTAAAACAAAAAGACTAAAACTTTTAGAAGTAGTTTTTTTGCTAAAAGAAATTACTAATCATGAAATGGATTTAAGATTTGAAGCAGCTGCAGCGAATGAATTTGCTGAAAATACAAAAAATGATGCAGGTTTTCATGTTCCTAAAATTTATTGGAATTTTACAAGTGAAGATATTTTAACTTTGGACTGGATTGAAGGTGTTTCAATAAGAGAAAAGGAAATTTTGAAATCCAAAAATATAGATATAGAAAATATTGCTACAGATATAATTCAACATTTTTTAAGACATGCTGTAAGAGATGGTTTTTTTCATGCGGACATGCACCAAGGAAACTTATTTATAGATGACAATGGACAAATAATACCGATTGATTTTGGAATTATGGGAAGAATGGATAAATTAAATAGACGTTATTTAGCAGAAATACTTTATGGGTTTATTCAAAGGGATTACAAAAAAGTTGCAGAGGTACATATTGTAGCCGGATTAGTTCCTAACAATGTTCATGTTGATGAATTAGCTCAAGCATTGAGATCAATAGGAGAACCTATTTTTGGACAATCTGTTAAGGATATTTCTGGAGGAAGATTACTAAAACAATTATTTGATGTTACTGAAAAATTTAATATGCAAACTCAACCCCAATTATTACTTTTACAAAAAACAATGGTTGTAGTTGAAGGAGTAGCCAGAAAACTAAACCCTAATACAAATATTTGGAAAACATCAAAACCAGTTTTGGAGAAATGGCTTAAAGAAACCAAAGACCCAATTAATAATTTAACTGATACTTTAAAAGATTCCGCTGAAGTACTAAAAAAACTTCCTGAACTTCCAAAAATAATGGATAAGGCAAACCAAGCTTTAACATTCATGGCTAGTGGAAAAATACCTCAGGAATCTAATTCTTTTTCAGCATTAAATGAAAAAAAAACAGAAATGAAATCGTTTAGAAATCAAAGTATTATTGGATTATTATTGCTTGTATTTCTAGGAATCATAGTATTTTAATCTGCCAATGAAAAATTTAAATGGAAAAAAAATCTTGTTAATTATATGTGGTGGTATAGCAGCATATAAAAGTTTAGAGGTTATAAGACTTTTAAGAAAGAGTGGTTCAAGTGTAAAAACAATTCTTACAAAAAATGCAAAAAATTTTATTACACCTTTGTCAGTAGCCTCTTTATCACAAGAAAAAGTTTATACAGATTTATTTAATTCAGATAATGAATCTGAAATGGACCATATTTCATTATCAAGATGGTCAGATTTAATTTTAATAACTCCTGCAACTGCAAATACTATTTCAAAAATTAGTTTTGGATTATCAGATGATTTAGCCTCTACTGTTGTTTTTGCTTCTGATAAAAAAATCTTTATTGCGCCTGCAATGAATGTAAGAATGTGGGAACATCAATCTAACAAGGAAAATTTAAAAAAATTAATAAATTTTGGCCATGAAATAATTGGACCTGAGATTGGTGAAATGGCTTGTGGAGAATATGGAATGGGAAAAATGTCTGAGCCAGAAACAATTATAAATCATATAAACAATTATTTTAAAAAATTAGAAAATAATAAAAATTTTAGAGCACTTGTGACCGCGGGCCCTACTCACGAATATATTGATCCTGTAAGATTTATATCAAACAAATCTAGCGGTAAACAAGGTTATGAAATTGCAAGATCTTTAAGTGAAAATGGGTTTGATACCACTTTAATATCAGGACCAACAAATTTAAATCCAATTAAAGGTGTAAATTTAATAAAAGTTAAATCAGCTGATGAAATGTTAGAAGCAACTTTAAATAATCTCCCAACAGATGTCGCAATTTTCTCTGCAGCAGTTGCTGATTTTAAAGTAAAAAATAAGGAAAAAGAAAAAATAAAAAAAGATAAAATTTCAGAACTTTCTTTAGAAAAAAATACTGATATTTTGGGACATATTTCAAATCACAATTCACTTAGACCAAAATTAGTTGTTGGTTTTGCAGCTGAAACAAATTCTCTCAAAAATAATTCTTTAAAAAAATTATCTGAAAAAAATTGTGATTGGATAATTGCTAATGACATATCTAAAAACGATATAGGCTTTGAGTCAGACTTTAATAAAGTTTCTATATTCTATAAAAATAATTCCGAAGAAAACCTTCCAAAGATGAAAAAATCAAGTATTGCTAATGAAATAGTTAATAGAATAATTTTTCAATTAAATTAATGGTTAAAGTTTTAGTTAAAAGACTTAATTCTAAAGTTAAATTACCTGAATATAAAACTAATGGATCGTCAGGCATGGATTTAATGGCGTTTGTTGACAGTCCAATAAAAATTAATCCTAACACTCTAGAACTAATTCCAACAGGCTTATCAATTGCAATACCAGAAGATTTAGAAATACAAATAAGACCTAGATCAGGTCTTGCGGCAAAATCTAGCATAGGTGTATTAAATACTCCTGGAACTATTGATAGTGATTATAGAGGCGAATTAAAAATAATATTATTTAACCATGGAAATAAAGATTTTATTGTAAATAACAATGATAGAATAGCCCAAATGGTTTTAACACCAGTTATAAAGATGGAACTAGAAGAAGTAGATCAATTACCAGAATCTGTAAGAGGATTGGGTGGCTTTGGATCAACTGGTAAATGAAAAAAATTCTTAATAAAAAATTAATTGAAAGATATTCTAGACAAATAGTTTTAAAAGATGTTGGACCAGCGGGACAAAAAAAAATAATTAAATCAAAAGTTTTAGTTGTAGGAGCGGGAGG
>CAZABF010000033.1:0-8726 GCA_964483495.1 uncultured Candidatus Pelagibacter sp.
AAGTTTACTCCAACGAAAGTAAGACCAATGTCAGCATCTCTAGAAAGTGTCCAAGTAGTATTTCTTGATAAAATGTCAATTTCACCAGAAGTTAGAGCTGTAAATCTTTCTTTAGCACTTAGTGGAGTGAATTTTACTTTGTTCGCGTCACCTAGCACTGCAGCAGCTACTGCTCTACATACATCAACGTCAACACCAGTCCAATTTCCTGCAGCGTCAGCATTAGAAAATCCTGGCAGACCTTGAGAAACACCACATCTTACAAAACCTTTTTTCTGAGTGTTTTTAAGTGTTTTTGATTTCTTAGCAGCCATAGACTCTGTTGTAAAAGCAAACAACACAGCTACTATTGCGGCTAAAGAAGTCAATTGTTTTATTAATTTAAACATTATTTATTCCTCTTGTTTATTTATTTGTTAACAAATAATTCAAAATTGAATTTGAATTAACCTAAGTAAAGCAGAAACAAAGGCTATCATCAATATTAAAAAAAGCACTATAGATATGTAAAAATGGCGCGCCCTGGAGGATTCGAACCTCCGACCCTCGGTTTAGAAAACCGATGCTCTATCCAGCTGAGCTAAGGGCGCATCGTATGACCTTATATAATATAAATTTAGCTTTTAAAAATAAATTTTTTAGCAATTATAAGAATAGTTAACAGTTCAACTCTACCTATAATCATAAATATTATAATAATTAGTTTTGAATAAGAATTTAATTCAAGAAAATCAAAATTATTTAAATCATACATTGAAGAATTAACTGTATTCATTAATGTCAAAATTCCCAATTTAAAAGATTCTTCAAAATTTATACCGAATATTGAAAGTAATGATGTAATTGAAAACAACGAAATTATAAATATCATTACAGAAAGAAAGTATTTATTTATATCTTTTTGCTCGATATTAGAATCAATTAAATGAAATTTATTTGTATAAACATTATTCGGTCTTGAATATGAAAGTATTTCATTCAAAGAATATTTAAATAAAAAGTAAATTTTTAAAAATCTGATACCAGAGCTTGTAGAAAAAAAAGAACCACCTATTATTACAATAATTATAAATATAAACCAAAGATTTGATGGAGAATTCTTAAAGGATATGCCTATATTAGACATGCTGCTAGTTAATGAAAAAAGAATTGTAGAAAAGTTATAATCAAAATTAAAAAAAATAAAAAAAACAATTAGCAATATTAAAAAATAAATTAATAAATAGATATCTTCTGCAAAAAAATTGAGACTTTTTTTTTTTAAAAAAAGAATATTGTAAATTAAAAATAAACTGAAATATGAAAAAAGCATTAAAAAAGAAAATATTATTTCTTTGAAATTGCTGTTAACTATACCACCAATATCATTTACAGGTAAAAATCCACCTGAAGAAATTATAGTCATTGCAATATTGAAAGAATCAAAAGTTCTTAAATTAATTAATTTTAATGTAGCAAATAAAAATAGTGTTAGAGCCGTATATAGTATGAAAATTTTAAAAGATTGTTTAAATGTTTCTGAATAATTGAATGATATAAAATTAGTTAAAGATTTTTTTAAACTATCATCAAATATATCAATCAGAAGCAAAATAGAAAATAGAAAGTAAATACCACCTATCCATTGAGATGTTGATCTCCATAAAATTAAGCTTTGATCAAGTTGTTTTATATTTTCAAAAACAGTAAATCCTGTAGATGTAAATCCTGATACAGATTCAAAGAAACAGTTTAAAAAAGATAGATTGTAAATACTAAAGTAATAAGGAATTGAAATAATTAATGGTAGTAGAAAATACCCTATGATAACAGCAATAATTTTTGAGTAAATGGTAATTTTAATTTCAATTTTATTTCTAATAAAAGAACTTGCTCCAATAATTATTGATATTAAAAATGTGTAAAAATATGCATCTATATTTAAATATAAATTAAAGTAATAAGAATAAATTATATTAAAAAAAGATAATGCTGATAACAATATAAAAAAAACTCCTAAATAATTTAGGATAAATTTATTCATGTTTTTTTATATTGGACTCAATCTAAACATACTCTCAACTAATGGCAATTGATCTTTCTTAGTTAAAAACACAACGGTGTCATCTTTTTTAAATACAAAGTCTGATCTTGGAATTATAATTTCATTTTTTCTCAGAACCGCTCCAATTCTAATTTCATCTGGTAGATCGCAATTTTTTAATTCCTTGTTTATCAGTTCAGAAGTTTCAATTATTTCTGCCTCAATTACTTCATAGTCTCCATTTAATATTGAATAAGCATTTTCTATAGTACCTTTGTGAACATGTTTTAATATACTAGAAACCGTTGTCATTCTTGGATCAATTAAATCATCAATTTTTAATGAAGATTGTAATAATGAATAATTAGGTTTATTAATTAAAGCCATTGTTTTTTTATCTTTAGAAAATTTTTCAACAAGAACACTTACCATCAAATTGTCTTCATCATCATTTGTTAAAGCAATTACAGTTTCAACATCTTCTAAATTGACTTCTGCTAAAATATCTTCATCTAAACCATTACCATTAATAACTATTGTATTATTTAATTCATTAGCAATAATTTCAGCTCTCTTTTTATCCTTTTCTATAATTTTTAATCTTGCATCTTCAAAACTTTGCTCAATATTTTTAGCAAGGTTAAAACCAATATTTCCACCGCCAATAATTAAAATTTTATTTGAAATTTTCTCATCATGTCCAAAGGCTGAAAGAGTTTCCTTCATTTGAAGAGAATTGATTATTACATATGCTTTGTCATTTTTCTTCATTACATCATTTTTTTTAAGAAAAATAAATTTTTCATCTCTTATAACACCAAGAATATTGGCATTTAATTTAGGAAATTTTTTTGTTAATTCATTAAGTTTAATTTCTAATATTGGACATGACTCTTCAATTAAAATTTCTAAAAGCTTTATTTTATTATCCGCAAATGGAACATTGTCTAAAGCTCCTGGGGACTCTAATTTTCGTTGTATAGATTTGGCGATTTCTATTTCTGGAGAAATAATTACATCAATAGGTAAATTTTCTTTATTATAAAGTTTAGAAAATTTGGGATTTAAGTAATCTTGAGCTCTAACTCTTGCAATTTTCTTTGGAATTTTAAATAAAGAATATGCTATTTGGCAAATCATCATATTTGTCTCATCATTCTTTGTGACAGCAATTATCATGTCTGCTTCTTTTGAATTAACATTCTCAAGTATAATTGGTGATGTTGCTTTACCTACTATAGCTTTTACGTCTAATGCCTCATTAATTTTCTGAATATCTTCGCTAGATTGGTCTATTACAGTAATTGAATGATTTTGTTCAGTAAGTATTTTTGCAATAGTAAATCCTACTCTACCTGCACCACAAATAATTATATTCATTAATTTAAATCTTTAACACCGAGTAACTTAAGTTTTCTGTGTAAAGCTGACCTTTCCATTCCTACAAAACGTGCTGTTTTAGATATATTTCCTGAGAATTTTTTTAATTGAGTTATAAGATATTCTTTTTCAAAATTTTCTCTTGCTTCTCTTAATGGATAATCAAAAGTTTCAGTTATGGAAAATTTTTCATTTTCACTTTGTGATAATGACTCCTTAATTATATTTAATATTTTATCTTCATTTTTTCCTTGAGAAAGTATTGTAACTCTTTCAATTAAATTTCTTAATTCTCTAATATTTCCAGGCCAATTATAGTTTAAAAGGTAGTTATTATCTTGAAGTTTAAATGGTTTAATATTGTAGTTGTTACAAATATTAGCAACGAAGTATTCAACCAATAAGGGTATATCTTCTATACGTTTATTTAAAGGATCAATATTTATATTGAATACATTAAGTCTATGAAATAAATCTTCTCTAAAATTTCCATTTCTGATTTCTTTTTTAATATCTTTGCTTGTTGATGAAAAAATTCTGACATCAACTTTAATATCATGAGATCCATTTATTCTTTTAAATTTTTGATCTATAAGAATCCTTAAAATTTTTGGCTGTATGTTCAGAGGTATATCTGTTACTTCGTCAATTAATAATATTCCGGCAGTCGCTTTTTCAAGAGCTCCATATATTACTGAGCCATCTTTCTTTTCTTCACCTAATAATTCAATTTCATATTTATCAGAATCAAGAAGTGCACCATTCAATATAATAAATGGGCCAATGCTTCTTTTTGATTTCTTATAAATTTTTCTAGCAACAAGTTCTTTGCCAGAACCAGTGGGTCCAGAGATAAACACTCTACTTTCAGAACTTGAAACTTTTTCAATTTGATCTTTAATAGATAAGATATTTTGACTTTTTCCAATTAAATCAAAAGTATGGAATAATTTATTTTCTAAATTTTCATTTTGAATTTTAAGATTTAAATTTTCAACAGCTCTTCTAATAAAATTCAATAATCTTTCTTTATCAAATGGTTTTTGTATAAATTCAAAAGCTCCCGACTTTAATGATTTAATTGCCATATCAATGTTTGCGTGACCAGAGATAATTATTACAGGAATATTTATATTTTTATTTTTTATGTGGTTTAAAAGTTCAATACCATCATTGTCACCTTTATCTAATTTAACATCGATAATTGCAACGTCTGGTAATTTTTTGTCTATTTCAGAAAGTGCCTGGTTATAATTAGCTGCAAGTCTAGTTGTATATCCAGCTTCCATTATTAAATCATTAAGAATTTCTCTTATATCAGAATTGTCATCAATTATTAAAATTTCAGCAGACATTTATTTTATTTATTATTTGGTTAGTAATTTTATAATTATATTAGTCCCTGTAGTATTTGAATTAAATTCAATAGTACCATTATGATCATTAATAATTTTATTTACTATAGACAGTCCTAAACCAGATCCTTTTTTTTTTGTTGTATAATATGGTTTTATAAGTTCCTTTGTAGTTTTGATCGAAAACCCAATACCATTATCAAATATATTAATAGCTATATAGTTGTTTATTCTTTTTATTTCTATACTAATTTTTTTATCAAAATTACCTATTTTTAGCGCTTTTTCTTGAATACTTTCTATTGAATTTTTAATTAAATTAAAAATGACTCGACTTATTTGCTCATTGTCACATGATAAATTTAAATTATCATTTTTAGAAAAAATTAGATTTATATCTATTGTATGATCAATTTCTCTTAAAAGTTCAATATTTGAATTTATTAAATCAATTAAATTATTAATTCTAAACATTGGTTTAGGCATTCTTGCAAAATCAGAAAATTCGTTAACAAGATTTTCTATTTGTTTTATTTGAGTCAAAATTGTATTTAAATTTTTATCATATTTTTCCTTATCTGATATATCTATATATTTTTCATATTTTGATTTTAAATTATCAATACTTAACTGTATTGGTGTAAGAGGGTTTTTAATTTCATGAGCTAATTTTCTCGCAACATGCTCCCAAGCTTCATGTCTTTCAGAAATCAGCAGCTTTTCCTGTTGTACTTTTAGCTGATTAATCATTGAGTTAAAATTCTTATTTAATAATTCAATTTCTTTATCTGCAATAATGTTAGGAACTTTTGTATTCAAATTACCCTCACCTATTTCTTTTGATGCAGAGATTAAATTATTAATTGATATAAAAAATCGAGAAGAAAATCTTATAGCTATAGTTATTGATAAAAATAATAAAAGAGTA
Organism: uncultured Candidatus Pelagibacter sp.; assembly: GCA_964483495.1. Taxonomy (GTDB): domain Bacteria; phylum Pseudomonadota; class Alphaproteobacteria; order Pelagibacterales; family Pelagibacteraceae; genus Pelagibacter. Next base: position 5,687 of record CAZABF010000033.1, read on the forward strand.
ACTATAATAATATAAATTAAAGCAAAGGAAAATTTAATTCCAGTTCTTTGATCTTCAACTGTGTAATAAAAATTTATAGCTTCTTGAGATTCTTTTAAATAATTTGAAATATCCTGATCTAAAAATTTAACAACATATAGAAATGCATTGTTTATTGAAGGTATTTTGATTATTGCAGCTGATTTATTTTCATAAGCATTAATTATTTTTAATGGCTTATCATCATTTAAAACCATATCTATGGCTCTTTGTTCAACAGGAAGATAGTCAGATTCCGAGGAAGAAAATAAAATTTTTTGATCTTTATCAATAATATGAATTTGATCTAAATTTCTTAAATACCGTTGTGTATTTAAAAAGTTTTGCAAGTAATTAATATTATTTTTAAAAATTTGAACGTTTTTATTTAAATCAAATGAAACTAGAATTATATCCGATTCTATTTTGTTTCTTTTTTCATCAATATAATTTTTTGCTAATTCGTAAGAATTGTTTACAGCTAGAGTTATTTTATTATCAAAATACTTTTCAAGGGCAAATGAAAATAAAAATAATGAAAATATAGAAATAAGAAGTGAAGGAATTAAAGTAAATAATGAAAAAAATACTATATACTTTCTGTTGGCTATAGATCCTCTTACATTAATATTGTTTTTAATTGAGGTCGAAATTTCTCTGCATATTATTATAAAAAAAAATACTAATAATCCAATATTTAAATATAAGAGATAGTTCAAATTATTTTCACTAACTAAAATGAAACTTTTTCCAATAAATGTTAAAAAAGTTAAAAAAGTTACAGATAATGTAAAAATAAATATTAGAATTATAAATATGTGTCTTTTTGTAAAACTTAGCATAAATTAAAAATATATATAAATTAGAAAAAATAATACATGAATAATTCTTTTATAATACTTGCGGCTGGAGAAAGTAAAAGATTTAAATCAAAACTACCAAAACCTTACCAATTATATAAGGGAAAACCCTTATTTCAGCATTCAGTAGATAAAGCAATTAAATCAAATAGGTTTAAAAAAATACTCCTAGTTATAAATAGAAAGCATAAAAAATTTCTAAAAGACATAAAATTAAAAAATATTAAAGTAGTAATAGGTGGTAAAAATAGATCTGAGTCCTCATTTTTAGCTTTAAAGAGCATTAAAAAAAATAATATTTCTAAAGTATTTATTCATGATGCTGCAAGACCCGATTTTTCATTAAAATTAATTATTAATTTGTTTAAAGGATTAAAAAAAAATAAATGCGTTATTCCAGTAATTAAGACAAATAACTCTGTTAAATTAAAAAATAAAAACAAAATAATAAATGTAGATAGAGATAAAATTTATCTAACCCAAACTCCTCAAGCATTTAATTATAAAGAACTATTAAAACTTCAAGTAAAAACTTCTTCAAAAATTACTGATGATGCAAATCTATTTATCGAAGCAAATAAAAAGATAAAATTTATTAATGGGGAAGAAACTAATTCTAAAGTAACAACAAAAAAAGATATTCCATCTAAGAAAGATATAAAATATGGAATAGGTTTTGATATTCATAAATTGGTTCCAAATAGAAAGCTATATTTGGGAGGTGTAAATATACCATCACCACTCGGTACATTCGGTCACTCTGACGGAGATCCTGTTTTACACGCAGTTACAGATTCGATTCTTGGTGCTTGCAAAATGGGTGACATAGGAGAAAAATTTTCTGATAAAAATAAAAAATATAAAAATATTAGATCTACGATTTTACTTAAAAAAATAATAGATCAAATAAATTTAAAAAACTATTCAATTAACAATATTGATATAAATATAATTGCTCAAAGACCAAAGATATCAAAATTTAAAAATAAAATGATTCAATCAATTTCAAAAATTTGTAAAATTTCATCAAGTCAAATAAATATTAAAGGAAAGACTACAGAAAAATTAGGTTTAATTGGAAAAGAAAAAGCTATAGCGTGTGAAGCAATAACTTCAGTAGTTAAATATGTTTAAAAAAATTAATTTTTTATTTGTAACTTTATTTGGAATAGGAAAAATTGGAAAAATTCCTGGTAGCTTAGCATCATTAGCTACTACAATATTTTTATTTTTTTTATTTCATATTTTAAATATTTCACCAAATACAATTTTAATTTCTATAATTATAATTTTTTTTATCTCGCTGTATTCAGTAAATATTTTCATAAAATATTTTGACAATAAAGATCCTAAAGAAGTAGTAATTGATGAATTTATTGGTCAATCTATACCTATATGTCTTTATGAAATAGCACACGTAGGAGTAAAAGAGACTACTCAAGTATTAACATTTTATTTTATAATGTTTATTCTATTTAGAATTTTTGACATAGTTAAGCCCTACCCTGTAAGCTATTACGATAAAAACTTTAAGAACAGTTTTGGTGTTATCATGGATGATGTTTGTGCCGGCTTATATGTAGTTGCTGTTCTTGTATTGTATATGGTTTTTACATCATGAGTAAACTTTCTCAAAAAATAGTTAAAATATTAAGTAAAAAAAGACTTAAGATTTCCTTTGCTGAATCTTGCACTGGTGGTTTACTTTCAAGTTCTATTACTTCAATAAGTGGATCATCTAAAGTTTTTACTTTAGGATTCGTTACTTATTCAAATCAAACAAAAATTAACATTCTTAAAGTTTCTAAAGGAATAATAATTAAACATGGTGCTGTTAGTTATGAAACTTGTTTATCAATGGTAAAAAATTTAAACAATATAAGCAAAACTAATATTTCAGTTTCTATTACTGGTATTGCTGGACCTAAAGGTGGAACTAAAAAAAAACCTGTAGGCTTGGTTTATATTGGAATTAAAAAAGGAAGTAAAACGTTAGTAAAAAAATACCTATTTAAAAGTAAAAAAAGAATATCTTTTCAAAAAGCTGCTGTTAATAAAGCTTTAAATTTAATTTTAAGCTTTATTAAATAAATCCTCTGCCCTTTTCTGAAAAGCATCAGCAATTTTATCTAAACCAAATTGAAATGATTTAGTCATAATTA
>CAZABF010000034.1:0-8444 GCA_964483495.1 uncultured Candidatus Pelagibacter sp.
AAACACATTATTTGAAGCAAACTTCCAACATGAAGACTTTCAGCTGTGCAATCAAAGCCGATATAACCTTTGATTTTTTCTTTATCTAATAATTTAGACAATTCATTTTCATTTGTGCATTGGTAGAAATACCCTCTATCTTTAAATTCTTTTAAAAATTTATTCATAGGTCTATAGTTCCACAATATACATTATTTAATAAAAAAAAATAAGAATGGGAAAGATATATACAGCTTTAGGATTAATGAGTGGAACTTCAATGGATGGAGTGGATGCATCAATCATTAAGTCAGATGGCAATAGAGAATATTCAATAAAAATGGACAGATACTTTGAATATGGAGATGAACTTCGTCAGAAACTAATAAATATAAGAGCAAAAGTCTTGGTAGCAGACGATTTAAAGGCGTATTCTGATGAGATCAAATCACTAGAAAGAGAAATTACATTGTTTCATGCAAATGCTGTTAATGAAATTCTTGAAACCTCAAAAATAGAAGTTGATTTTTTGGGTTTTCATGGACAAACAATATTTCACGATCCAAAAAAAAAGATCACCAAACAATTGGGTGACGGAAACATGTTATCACAATTAACTAAAAAACTAGTTGTTTATGATTTTAGACAAAATGACTTAGAAAATGATGGTCAAGGAGCTCCATTAGCTCCAATTTATCATAATTTATTAGCCAAAACTTTTAAAGAAAAAGGAAAAATAAAACTACCAATTATAATTTTAAATATAGGTGGAATTGCAAACATCACATCTATTAATGAAAATTATAAAATGACAAGTATGGATATAGGACCAGGTAATTGTTTAATTGATAAATGGATAATATCCAACTCTGATAAAAATTTTGATAACAATGGAGATATAGCTAGATCAGGAAAGATAGATAAATTTGTTTTAAAGCAAGCAATAGATAATTTTTTTTATAACGACTCTAGTAAAAAAAAATCTCTTGATACTAATGATTTTGATATTTCTTTTGCCAAAAGTCTTTCTTTAGAAGATGGAGCTGCAACAATTACTGAATTAACATCAGATATTATATCTAAAAAATTATCAGATAAAGATATTTACGTATGTGGAGGAGGAAGAAAAAATAAATTTTTAATAGATTCGATACAAAATAAAATTAAAAATAAGATTTCAAAAATTGATAATCTAGGCATAGATGGAAGTTACATCGAGTCACAAGCTTTTGGTTATCTTGCCATCAGATCATATTTAGGATTGCCTATATCATTTCCAGAAACCACTGGGTGCAAAAAACCCTGCACCGGTGGTGTAACTGCTAAAAATTATTAATATAAAGCAGATTCTTTTTTTATATAATTATTTAAAGATTTGATTAGAGGTTTCTCAGCTTTTGAAAAAAAATGATTAGCATCTGGAACAGATTCAAACTCAACTTTAATACCTGTTTGTGCACTCAATCTTTTATTTAATTCCTCAATATGTTCTATAGGTACAAGTTCATCTTTTTTTCCATAAATTATTAAGCCCGAAGATGGACAGGGAGATAAAAATGAAAAATCATAAACATTTGGTTGAGGAGAGATTGCAATAAATCTATTTATTTCAGGTCTTCTCATTAATAATTGCATTGAAATTAGAGAACCAAATGAAAATCCTGAAATCCAGCATTGTGAATTATCAAAATTTTCTCTTTCTAACCAATCAAGAGCTGCCGCTGCATCAGCAAGTTCTCCTTGACCATTATCAAATTCACCATCACTTTTTCCAACACCTCTAAAATTTATTCTACAAACAGAAAAATCATTTTCCATAAATACATGAAAAGTATCGACAACTACTTTATTATTCATTGTTCCTCCATATTGAGGATGTGGGTGCAAAACTAGAGCTATCGGTGAAGTGTTTTTTTTACTTTTATAATATTTTGTTTCAAGCCTTCCAGCTGGCCCTGGTATAAATATTTCAACTATTTTGTTATCCATATAAGATTTTGATTATTATTTTCAAAAAAAATTACATTTTTCTACCAAAATTGAGTGACAAAAAGCAAGTCTTTAAATATTCTATAATCTTGACTAATTTAGTCAGGTATATATAAACCCCATAGATTGCAAAAAATATGAAATTATCAAGTAAAGGAAGATATGCTGTAATGGCACTTGCGGATCTATCTAGGTTTGATCCAAGCAAGCCAATTTCCCTTAGAGATATATCTTTAAGACAAGGAATATCGTTAGTTTATTTAGAACAGTTATTTTTGAAACTAAAAAGAAATAAAATTATTAATAGTGTTCGAGGAAAAAAAGGCGGCTACACCTTAAATAGAAAAGCATCGGAAATTAAACTTTCAGAAATATTTTTAGCAGTTGAAGAAGATGTAAAAACTATGGGTTGTCAAAAACATTCTAAAAAAGGATGTAATGGAAAAAGTACAAAATGTATTACTCATAATTTATGGGACGAGCTTGAAGATTATATTAATAATTTTTTTGATAAAAAAAAATTAAGTGACCTAATAAACCAAAAAGATAATAGAATTTAAATGAGAGAAAAAGAGATAGACAAATTAAAAGATTATAAATATGGATTTACTACTGATATTGAAAATATCAAAGCACCCAAAGGTCTAAATAAAGAAGTTATCAAATTTATATCAGAAGTAAAAAAAGAACCAAAATGGATGCTAGATTGGAGAATGAAAGCTTATGAAAGATTAAAAAGTTTAAAAGAACCAAATTGGCAAAAACCAAAGTATCCTAAAATTGATTATCAAGATATTTATTATTATTCAGCACCTAAAAGTGCAAGCGATAAACCAAAAAGTTTAGATGAGCTTGATCCAAAGCTTTTAGAAACTTATAAAAAACTTGGTATACCACTACAAGAACAAAAAAGATTGAACGAAATTGCCGTAGATGCTGTATTTGATTCTGTTTCTGTTGCTACAACTTTTAAAGATAAATTAAATGATGTTGGTGTAATTTTTTGTTCATTCTCAGAAGCAATACAAAAACATCCCGATCTTGTAAAAAAATATATAGGATCAGTAATTCCTTTAACAGATCATTATTTTGCAACTTTAAATTCATCTGTTTTTACAGATGGTTCGTTTGTTTATATTCCCCCTGGAGTAAGATGCCCAATGGAACTTTCAACATATTTTAGAATTAATGCATCACAAACAGGACAATTCGAAAGAACATTAATAATTGCAGATAAAGGAAGTTACGTAAGTTATCTAGAAGGCTGTACCGCTCCTATGAGAGACGAGAATCAATTGCATGCTGCAAATGTAGAGCTGATTGCTTTAGATGATGCTGAAATCAAATATTCTACAGTTCAAAATTGGTACCCAGGAGATAAAGACGGTAAAGGAGGTATATACAATTTTGTAACGAAAAGAGGCTTGTGCAAAGGAGCAAATTCTAAGATTTCTTGGACACAAGTAGAAACAGGATCAGCTATTACTTGGAAATATCCGAGCTGTATCCTTCAAGGTGATAATTCAAGTGGAGAATTTTACTCAATAGCTATTACAAATAACCACCAAAAAGCTGATACAGGAACAAAAATGATTCATTTAGGAAAAAATACCAAGAGTAAAATTATTTCAAAAGGAATTAGTGCTGGTTTTTCTGACATGACTTATAGAGGATTAGTAGATATTTCACCAAAAGCAAAAAACTCTAGAAATTATACACAATGCGATTCTTTGCTTATGGGTAATAAATGTGGAGCTCATACAGTTCCATATATAAAAAATAAAAACTCAGAATCAAATATAGCTCATGAAGCTACTACATCAAAAATAAGCGAAGAACAGCTTCATTATTGTCAACAAAGAGGTTTAAATTCTGAAGAAGCCGCAGGCTTGATAATTAATGGTTTTTGTAAAGAAGTTTTACAACAATTACCTATGGAGTTTGCCGTTGAAGCACAAAAACTTGTTGGAATAAGTTTAGAAGGAAGTGTTGGTTAAATGTTAAAAATAAAAAATTTAAAAGCCGAAATTGACAACAAAACTATTTTAAAAGAATTTAACCTAGAAATAAAACCTGGCGAAGTTCACGCAATTATGGGTCCCAATGGGTCTGGAAAAAGCACTTTATCAAATATTTTATCAGGAAAAAAAGGCTACGATGTTTCTGGAGAAATTTTATTTGAAAATAAAAATCTTTTTGAACTTAAAACAGAAGAGAGAGCTCACAAAGGAATATTTTTAGCTTTTCAATATCCTCTTGAAATACCTGGGGTTAATACAAACATTTTTTTAAAAACATCACTTAATGCAATCAGAAAAGCCAGAGGAGAAAAAGAACTTGATGCAATAGAATTTTTAAAATTAGTAAAATTAAAAACCCAAAATTTAAAATTTGATGAGGAAAAATTAAACAGACAATTGAATGTTGGATTTTCTGGTGGAGAAAAAAAGAAGAATGAAATATTGCAAATGTCTATTTTAAACCCAAAACTTTCAATTTTAGACGAAACTGACTCCGGTTTAGATATTGATGCACTTAAAATTGTTGCTGGTGGAGTTAACTCTTTAAGAAAAAAAGATAATTCATTTTTAATAATTACTCATTATCAAAGACTATTAGATTATATAAAGCCAGATTATGTTCATGTCTTAATGAATGGAAAAATAATTAAATCTGGTGGCCCAGAACTTGCGTTAGAATTAGAAAATAAAGGATATGAAAATTTCAATTAAATGGAAGAACAATTAAAAATAGATTTTGAAAAGTTATTAGAAAACTCAAATTTTTCTAAAAAGAACATTGAGATTAAAAGAAAAAGTTTTATTAATTTTATTGAAAAAGGATTTCCAAATAAAAGAGAAGAAAATTGGAAATTTTCAGATCTTAATCAAATAATTTCTAAAAATATAAAAAATTTAAGTTTTTATAACGATTTATCTAAGCCCAATAAAATAGATCAGTCTATTTTTTTTGATGGTTTAGAACATAATAAGCTTGTTTTTGTAAATGGTAGAATTGAAAAAATAGAGTTTGATTATGAGGAAAAAAATAAAATTGAAATATTGGATAATTTAGTTTTAGAAAAATCTAATAATAGTAATAATTCTTTGCTTTTTTTGAACAATGCATTTGTTAGTAAATATTTTAAATTAATTGTAAAAAAAAATTATTCACTTAAAAAACCATTAGTTATCTATAACATTACTAATAAAGATTTAGTTTCAAAAAGTATTAATTTAAAGGTTGATATATTGCTTGAAGAAAATAGCTCTTTAAAACTTGTCGATTTTTCTAACGACGAATCAATTACTAATTTTATAAATATTAATTATAACTTCGATGTTCAAAAAAATTCTATTTTGAAAAATTATAAAATTGATAATAATTCAAACAGTAATGTAAAATATTATTTTAACAATATTAATCAAGATTCCAATAGTGTAGCAGAAATATTTCTTCTATCATCTGGATCAGAATTTATAAAAAATGAAATAAATTGTAATCTTAATGGAAAATATGCATCAGCATTTGTAAATGGAGTTTTTATTTTAAATGAAACAAAGCACCATGAAATTAAAACTAATATAAATCATTTAATCGAAAATACTAAGAGCTATCAATTAATCAAAGGTGTTTTAGAAGATAAATCAAAAGCAGTTTACCAAGGTAAAATTTTTGTTAATTCAAAAGCTCAAAAAACGGATGGTTATCAATTAAGTAAAGCTATTTTACTAAATGAATATACGGAGTTTAATGCAAAACCAGAATTGGAAATTTATGCTGATGATGTTAAATGCTCTCATGGCTCTGCATCTGGAAATTTAAATGAAGAATCAATATTTTACTTAAAATCTAGAGGATTAAATTACAAAGAAGCAAAAAAACTTTTAATTAATGGTTTTTTATTAGATGTAGTTGAAAAAATTACAGACTTTGAAATTAAAAACTTAATGAAAAATATCATGAACCTAAAACAATGAACATTAATAATATAAAAAAAGAGTTTCCTATATTTGATAATAAAGTTCATAATAATGATCTTGTTTATTTAGATAGCGCTAATTCTTCACAGAAACCCAAGGTTGTAATAGATAGAATATATGACTTTTATACTAAAGAATTTTCTAATGTAGGTAGGAGCGTTCATTACCTTGCGGTAACAGCTACAAATCTTTATGAAAATACAAGATCTTCAGTTAAAAAATACTTAAATGCAAAATATGAAAATGAAATCGTTTTTACAAAAGGCGCTACCGAAGCAATCAATTTAGTTGCAAATACTTTTGGACAAAAATACCTAAATGAAGGAGATGAAGTTTTACTTACTGAGCTAGAGCATCATTCAAATTATGTTCCATGGCATTTTTTAAAAAATTCAAAAAAAATAAAAATAAATTTTTCAGAAATTAATGAAAACGGTGAAATTACTTTAGAAAGTATTGAAAAAAAAATAAGTAAAAATACAAAGTTAATTGCTGTGACACATATATCAAATGTTACTGGTGCAATTTTACCAATTAAAGAAATAACTGCATTAGCCCATTCAAAAGATATTCCAGTTCTAATTGATGGTTGCCAGGGAGCACCACATTTAAAGCTAGATATGCAAGATATTGATTGTGATTTTTATGCAATTTCTTGTCATAAAATGTACGGACCAACAGGCTTAGGAATACTTTATGCCAAAAAAAAATGGTTAGATGATTTACCACCATATCAAGGTGGCGGAGGCATGATCCAGGAAGTTAACAAAGATGGTGTTACTTATGGAGATCTTCCAAATAAATATGAAGCAGGAACTATGGCAACAGCTCAGGTTATTGCTTTCAATGAGTCTATCAAATTCATAGAAAAAATAGGAATTAAAAATATTGAAAGACACGAATCCGAATTAATTCAATATGGAGAAGAAATATTAAGAAAAAATAATTTAGTTAAATTAATAGGCAATCCCAAAAATAGAGGAAGTGTACTTTCATTTAATATTGATGGAATACATCCACACGATATAGCAACTATATTGGATGAAGATGGCATAGCAATTAGAGCTGGACATCATTGCTGTCAAATACTTCATGAAAAATTAAATTTAACAGCTTCTGCAAGAGCTTCCATTGGAGTTTATAATACAAAAGATGACATTGATAAATTAAAAGAGTCTATTAATAAATGTAAAAAAATATTTGAATTAAAATGAACTTAAAAGAATTATATCAGGAAATTATTTTGGATCATGGGAAGAATCCAAGAAATTTAAGAAAAGCTGAAAATTTTAATAAGGATGCCAAAGGGTACAATCCACTTTGCGGAGATAAAGTTCATATTTTTTTAAAATTAGATGAAAATAAAAAAATTCAAGATATTTCATTTGAAGGAAGCGGATGTGCTATTTCAATGGCATCCGCTTCAATTATGACGGAATTATTAAATGGTAAAAATGAAAAACAAATTAATGAAATAGTTAAAGATTTTTTAGAAATGATTAAAAATAAAGAAAATTTAGATAATAATGATTTGAAAGATGATGAAAAAACAAAACTAATGTGCTTGTCGGGTGTTAAAAAATATCCTATGAGAGTTAAATGCGCTACTTTGGCTTGGCACACATTAACTTCTGCTGTAAATAATTCACAAAAAGAAATTAATACTGAAAACTTATGAAGTTAAAAGAAAAAATAATTAAGGAAATAAAGAAAATATATGACCCGGAAATACCAGTTAATATTTATGAACTAGGTTTAATTTATGATATAATTGTTGATGAAAAGAATAATGTAAAAATAGACATGACTTTAACCACGCCAAATTGTCCAGTTGCTGAAAGTTTACCGAATGAAGTAAAGAATAGTGTTAAAGAAATGAAAGAAGTAAAAGATGTTGATTTAAAATTAGTATGGGAACCACCCTGGGATAAATCTATGATGTCTGAAGCTGCAAAATTAGAATTAAATTTATGACAAAACAAATAATTACATTAAGTGAAAATGCTGCTCTTAGAATAAAGGAAATAATGTCAAAAGCAGAAAGTAATGCTGTTGGAGTAAGAGTGGGTGTTAAATCTGGCGGTTGTGCTGGAATGTCATATATTATGGAATATACAAAAGAAATTAACCCAAATGACGAGATAGTTGAAGATAAAGGAGTTAAACTTTTCGTAGATCCTGGCGCCATAATGTATCTTTTGGGCACTGAAATGGACTACAAAAAAGGAGAATTTTCCTCGTCTTTTGTCTTTAAAAATCCCAACGAAACTGAAAGATGTGGCTGTGGCGAATCTTTTAAGGTATAATGTTTAATTATGAGAGATACAAAACATCTGGAAAAACACTCAAATAAGCTTGCTGAAAGCAAAAAAGAAAAATCTTTGTTTAGGACTTTGCGTAAAGAGGTTCAAGCAGGTGCTCATGGCACTTTGGATTACACTATCAAAAAAGGTGTAAATAAGAATAAGATTGCTAACGAAAAAATCCTAAAAA
>CAZABF010000035.1:0-8243 GCA_964483495.1 uncultured Candidatus Pelagibacter sp.
TAGCTGAAAGTGGTGGTGCGAATTTTGTTGCTTATGATCAAATAGATAAAGCTCCAGAAGAAAAAGAAAGAGGAATTACAATCTCAACAGCACACGTAGAATATGAGACTGAAAAAAGACACTACGCGCACGTTGATTGTCCAGGCCACGCTGACTATGTGAAAAATATGATTACAGGGGCAGCACAAATGGATGGCGCAATTCTAGTTGTTAATGCAGCAGATGGTCCAATGCCTCAAACAAGAGAACATATTCTTTTGGCAAGACAAGTTGGAGTACCAGCAATTGTTGTTTACCTAAATAAAGTTGATCAAGTTCAGGATAAGGAATTAATTGATTTAGTGGAAGAAGAAATAAAAGAATTGTTAACTTCATATAAATTTCCTGGAGACAAAACACCAATCATAAAAGGATCAGCATTAGCTGCAATAGAAGGAAAAGATGATGAAATTGGTAAAAATTCAATTGTGGAATTAATGAAAGCAGTCGATGAACATATTCCACAACCAGACAGACCAAAAGATAAACCTTTCTTAATGCCCGTTGAAGATGTTTTTTCAATTTCTGGAAGAGGTACAGTTGTTACTGGAAGAGTAGAATCTGGTGTAGTAAAAACTGGTGAAGAAATAGAAATAGTTGGTATTAGGGAAACAAAAAAATCAGTTTGTACCGGCGTTGAAATGTTTAGAAAACTTTTGGACTCGGGTGAAGCAGGAGATAATATTGGAGCACTTTTAAGAGGCGTAGAAAGAGATGATGTTGAAAGAGGTCAAGTTTTGTGTAAGCCAGGCTCTGTTACTCCACATACTAAATTTGAAGCTCAAGCGTATGTTCTTAAAAAAGAAGAAGGTGGAAGACATACACCGTTCTTTACAAAGTACAGGCCTCAGTTTTATTTTAGAACTACAGACGTAACTGGAGAAGTAGAGTTGCCATCTGGTACAGAAATGGTAATGCCGGGAGATGACGCTAAGTTTACTGTTAAACTAATTACACCAATCGCAATGAGTGAAAAATTAAATTTTGCTATTAGAGAAGGTGGAAGAACTGTAGGAGCTGGAGTAGTAACTAAGATTATAGAGTAAGCTCCCATAGGAGTGTAGCTCAATTGGTAGAGCGCCGGTCTCCAAAACCGGAGGTTGGGGGTTCGATTCCCTCCGCTCCTGCCAAATTATGAAAGTATAAATATATGAAAAATCCTTTAAAATTTATACAAGAGGTGAAACAAGAAGCTTTTAAAGTTACTTGGCCAACGGGTAAAGAAACCTTGCAAGGCACCTTAATGGTTGTTGCAATGGCAATAGTTGCGTCTTTATTTTTTTTGCTTCTAGATCAGTTTTTAAAGTTTTTCTTAGAATTAGTTTTAAGGATCAGTTTATAAGTTATGAAAAATTGGTATATAGTTCAATCACACTCAAGCTTTGAGAATAAAGTTGCTCAACTAATAAAAGAAGAGGCAGAAAAGGCAAAAGTAGCTGAAAAGATTGAAGAAATAGTTGTTCCTACACATGATGTTACAGAGGTAAAGAGAGGTAAAAGAGTACAAAGAAAAAAGAAATATTTTCCTGGTTATGTATTGATAAAAAGTGAAATGGATGATGATTTATATCATATGATAAAAGGAATAAAAAAAGTAAGTGGTTTCTTAGGAAATAAAGGCATACCAGTACCTGTATCAGACAAGGAAATTGAAAAAATTTTAGGCCAAATCAAAGATGGTGTAGTGCAGCCAACATCTGGCATTGAGTACTCTATTGGAGAAAAAGTACAAGTTATTGATGGACCCTTTGCATCTTTTACTGGCTTAGTAGAAGATATTGATGAAGAAAAATCTAGACTTAAGGTTTCAGTTTCTATATTTGGTAGACCGACACCAGTAGATTTAGAATATAACCAAGTGGAGAAAGAAAGTTAATGGCAAAAAAAGAAATTAGCGGATACGTAAAGTTACAAATAAAGGGAGGACAGGCAAATCCAGCACCACCAGTTGGTCCTGCATTGGGTCAACGAGGAATAAACATTATGGATTTTTGTAAAGCCTTTAATGAAAAAACTAAAAATTTCATGGGTAAACCGGTTCCTGTAGTTATTACGGTATATAAAGACAAAAAGTTTGATTTTATAATTAAATCACCGCCAGCATCTCATTTTATAAAAGAAGCAGTAAAACTAAAAAGTGGTTCACAAGAACCTGGTAGAAATATAGTTGCATCTATAACAAAAAAACAACTGGAAGAAATTGCTAAACAAAAGATGGCAGATTTAAATGCTCATGATATAGATGAAGCGTCTAAAATTATTGCGGGTTCAGCTAGATCTATGGGTATTGAGGTAAAAGAATAATGACTTCAAAAAGATATAAAAAGCTACCTGAAAAAACAAAAGAACTTCATGCGGGATTAATTGAAAAATTAATTCCAGATATAAAAAAAAATTGTACCACTAAATTTGATGAGTCAATAGATTTAAGTTTGCAGATTAATAATAAACAAAAAAAAAATGAAATAAACTTAAGAACTGTAGTAAATCTTCCATCAGGCTCCGGAAAAAAAATTAAAATTGCAGTAGTATGTGAAGATCCAAAAAATCAAATTGCTAAAGAATCAGGCGCAGATATTGTTGGTGGTGACGATTTTATAGAAAAAATAAAATCAGGAGAATTAAATTTTGAAAAATTAATTTGCACTCCTTCAATGATGATTAAATTATCTAAATTAGGGAAAATTCTTGGCCCCAAAGGTCTAATGCCAAATCCAAAATTAGGAACAGTTACAGAAGATTTGAAAAAAGCTATTTCAGATGCAAAATTAGGACAAGTTGAGCTAAAAAATGACAAAGATGGCAATATAGGTTTAAGTTTGGGAAAAAAATCATTTTCTGATGATAAAATAATTAAAAATTTCAAAGCAGTTCTTGAAGTATTAGAAAGAGAAAAAGGGAATCAAACAATAAAAGGTGATTTAATAAAAAGTGCATTTTTAACTTCAACAATGGGAGTTTCTTATAAATTAAAATTATCTAAAAATATTTAGTTATGATGAATAAAGAAAAAAAACAAAGTTATATTTCTGAAATGACGACCCATTTTGATAAATCAGAAGCTGTAATTGTGGCACACTATCAGGGATTGACAGTTAATCAATTAGATGAACTTCGAGCAAAAATGAGAGAACATGGAATTATTTTTAAAATTACAAAAAATAGAATAACCAAGCTTGCTCTTGAAAAAACAAGATGCAAAGAATTATCAAATTTATTTACAGGACCAACTGCTGTAGCTTTGTCACAAGACGCAATTACATCAGCAAAAATACTAACAAATTTTTCTAAAGAAAATAGCAATCTTAAAATTTTAGGTGGAATCATGGGTAACGATATTTTAGATGTAGTTGGGGTAAAAAATGTCGCTTCTTTACCTACTTTAGATGAAGCAAGAGCTAAAATTGTAGGAATATTGAGATCACCAGCACAAAAAATTGTAAGTATTTTGCTTGCACCTGCCTCAAAAATCGCTATTTTAGCGCTCGAAAAATCAAAAAAATAACCTAGGGCAATTTATTATGGCAGATCTAAATAAAATTATAGATGACTTATCAAGTTTAACTGTTGTAGAAGCAGCTGAGCTTTCAAAACAACTAGAAGAAAAATGGGGAGTAACAGCAGCAGCAGCAGTAACAGCAGCACCAGCAGCAGCAGGAGCGGCGCCAGCAGAAGAAAAAGACGAATTTACAATCGTACTTGCAGCTGCGGGCGATAAAAAAATTAACGTGATTAAAGAAGTGAGAGCAGTAACTTCACTTGGATTAAAAGAAGCTAAAGATTTAGTAGAAGGCGCACCTAAAGATGTAAAATCAGGTGTAAACAAAAAAGAAGCTGAAGAAATTAAAGCTAAATTAGAAGCAGCGGGCGCTAAAGTAGAACTTAAGTAGTAATAGAAAGAATTTAAATTGTTGATTTTGTTAAATCAACGATAGACATTGATGCATTTATCTTTTACCGGAAAGAAAAACATAAGAAAAAATTTTGGTAAGCTTAAAGAAAGCTTGTCAATTCCTAATTTAATTGAAGTTCAAAAAAATTCTTATAAAGAATTAACAACAAATAAAACTGAAGTTGATCAAAACTTGATCAAAGGTTTTGATAGAGTATTTAAAAGCATTTTCCCAATAGAAGATTTAAATGATAGGGCTACTTTAGAATATATTTCATACAGATTAGACAAACCAAAATTTGACGTAGAAGAATGTATTGCTAGAGGATTAACATATTCAGCTGCATTAAAATGCAATCTTAGATTAGTGGTCTATGAAATAGACCAAGAGAATAATACTAAAGATATATTGTCAGCTAAAGAACAAGTGGTTTACATGGGGGAAGTTCCCATGATGACCAATAGCGGAACTTTTATAACCAATGGAGTTCAAAGAGTAGTAGTGAATCAAATGCATAGAAGTCCAGGAGTATTCTTTGATCATGATAAAGGAAAATCTCACGCAAGTGGAAAACTTCTTTTTAATTGCAGAGTTATACCGAACAGAGGTTCATGGTTAGATTTTGAATTTGATGTAAAAGATTTATTATATTTTAGAATTGATAGAAAAAAAAAAATTTTCGTAACAACTCTTTTACAAGCTTTAGCTTATTCAAAAAGCGATATAGTTAATGATTTTTACGAAAGAGAAAATTACTCTTATGATTCAAAATTAAAAAAATGGAAAACTAAATTTGATCCGGAAAATTACAAAGCAAAGAATTTTTCTGAAGAAGTAATTGATGCTAAAAACAATAAAACTGTAGTTAAAATAGGTGAGAAAATTAATTTTTTAACAGCAAAAAAACTTGCAAACGACGGATTAAAAGAAATTTATGTTCCAAACGAGTCATTGTATGGAAAATTTTTACATAAAAAAGTTATTATTAACGAGGAAACTTATAAAATTGGAACCGAATTAAACGAAACTATTTTGACACAATTTATTGAAAGCAATGTTCATTTAATTGAAATTTCAAAAACAAATTCTATTAATAAAGGACCATACATCCTGCAAACATTACTCAATGATAAAAATGAAAATAAAAACGAAGCAATTACAGAAATATATAAAATGCTTCGACCCGGAGAACCTCCAACTTTAGAGATAGCTACTCAAATTTTTAATAATTTATTTTTTAGTTCAGATAGATATGACCTTTCTGATGTTGGTAGGGTAAAAATGAATTCAAGATTAAATTTAGATTGTTCTGACAAAATAACAATATTAAGAAATGATGATATTATTTCTATTGTTAAAAAAATGCTTGATCTAAGAGATGGCAAAGATGAAGTAGATGATATTGATCATTTAGGAAATAGAAGAGTTAGATCTGTTGGAGAACTTGTTGAAAACCAGGCTCGAATTGGAGTTTATAGAATGGAAAGAGCTATAAAAGAAAAAATGACAACTTTAGATATTGAGTCAGCTATGCCCCAAGATCTAATAAATGCAAAACCTCTTACCATTTCTCTTAAAGATTTTTTTGCAACTTCTCAATTATCTCAATTTATGGATCAAACCAATCCACTGTCAGAAATAACTCACAAAAGAAGAGTTTCTGCTCTAGGTCCTGGAGGCTTAACAAGAGAAAGGGCTGGTTTTGAAGTAAGGGATGTACATCCAACACATTACGGAAGAATTTGTCCAATAGAAACTCCCGAAGGACCAAATATAGGTTTAATAAACAGTTTGTCTACTTATTCTAAAATAAATAAATATGGATTTATAGAAAGCCCATACAAAAAAGTTAAAAATGCAGTAGTAGAAGATACGATAGAATATCTTTCGGCAATGGAAGAAACAAAATTTACTATAGCCCAAGCCAATTCAATTATAGATAAAAATGGAAAATTTAAAGAGCAACTAGTATCTTGTAGACAAAATTTAAACTTTATTTTATCAAAACCAGAAAACATAGATTACATAGACGTATCTCCAAAACAACTAGTATCAGTAGCGGCATCATTAATTCCATTTTTAGAAAACGATGATGCAAACAGAGCTCTAATGGGATCTAATATGATGAGACAAGCAGTTCCTTTATTGAAACCAGAGGCTCCTCTAGTAGGCACGGGTATAGAAAGTGATGTAGCTTTAGATTCTGGAGTTACTATAGTGGCAAAAAGAGATGGAATAATTGATAAAATTGACGGAAAAAGAATTGTTATAAAAGCTACAGATGAAAAAGATTTTAGCAAATCTGGCGTAGATATATATAATTTACAAAAATTTAAAAGATCAAACCAAAATACATGTATTAACCAAAAACCACTTGTAAGAGTTGGAGATAAAGTAAAATCTGGAGATATTATTGCTGACGGTCCATCAACTAAGATAGGTGAACTTGCTTTAGGAAAAAATGTGACTGTAGCATTCATGCCTTGGCAAGGATATAATTTTGAAGACTCAATTTTAATATCAGAAAGATGTGTGACTGACGATGTTTTCACATCAATTCATATAGAAGAACACGAAGTAATGGCAAGAGACACAAAGCTTGGAGAAGAAGATATTACCAGAGACATACCAAATGTTAACGAAGAGTCATTAAGAAACCTTGACGAGTCCGGAGTTGTATATATTGGGGCAGAAGTTAAGCCTGGGGATATTTTGGTTGGAAAAGTTACTCCAAAAGGTGATTCAGCTTCTGGACCAGAAGAGAAACTTTTAAGATCAATATTTGGTGAAAAAGCTATTGATGTTACCGATACTTCTTTAAAAATGCCTAGTGGAAGCGGTGGAATAGTTGTAGATGTTAGAGTTTTTAACAGACATGGAATAGAAAAAGATGAAAGATCTATTACAATTGAAAGAGCCGAGATAGAGACTGTTCAGCAAGATAAAATTGTGGAAGAAGAAATACTGGAAAGAAGTATTAAACAAAGAGTTTCTTCAATTTTATCTGGAATCAAGCTAAGTAAAAAAATAAAAAATTTAGAAGCAGGAGAAATTTTAAATGAAAAATCAATCAATGATTTAAATATTTTTGATATATTTAAATTATCATTCTCTGATCAAAAAAAAATTGAAGCCTTAAGTCAATTGAAAAAACAATACAATATAGCAAAAAATGATATCCAAGAAAGATTTGAAGACAAAGTTTTAAAAATTAAACAAGGTGACGATTTACTTCCAAGTGTAATGAAAATGGTTAAAGTTTTTGTTGCTATAAAAAGAAGATTGAGACCAGGTGATAAAATGTCGGGAAGACATGGTAACAAAGGTGTAGTTAGTAAAATTGTTCCTGTTGAGGATATGCCTTACCGAGAGAATGGAAAACCGGTTGATATAGTTCTTAATCCTCTTGGAGTTCCTAGTCGTATGAATGTAGGTCAAATTTTAGAAACACACTTAGGATGGTCATGTACCGAATTAGGAGAAACTTTAAAAAAATTGATAAACAAAAATCAAAAAAAGATTGAAAAAAATGAAAAAATTTCTTCATTTTTAAAAGCAGCTTACGGTAAAGAAATTTATGATGAATCAATAGAAAAACTCTCAAATCCAGAATTTAATGATTTATGTGAAAATATTAAAAATGGAATTCCTATTGCAACACCAGTTTTCGATGGAGCAAAAGAACAAGATGTAACAAACATGTTAGAGTTAGCAAATCTGCCAAATTCGGGACAAACTCAACTATGGGATGGTAGAACAGGTGAAAAGTTTGATAGACAAGTAACAGTTGGAACAATCTATATGTTAAAACTTCATCATCTAGTTGAAGATAAAATTCATGCAAGATCAACAGGACCTTATAGTTTAGTTACACAACAACCATTAGGCGGAAAAGCCCAGCTAGGAGGACAAAGATTTGGAGAAATGGAAGTGTGGGCATTAGAAGCTTATGGAGCTTCTTACACACTTCAAGAAATATTAACTGTAAAATCTGATGATGTAGCTGGAAGAGTTAAAGTATACGAAACAATTGTTAAAGGTGAAGAAAATTTTGAGTCAGGTATACCTGAGTCATTTAACGTTTTGGTTAAGGAAATTAAATCTTTAGCATTAAACGTAGAATTAAATTAATTATGAAAAAAGAATTAACCGATTTATTTAAAAATTCAGAAATTGCAGAATCCCAAAATTTTAATAGTATTAAAATTACTTTGGCAAGTCCTGAAAAAATAAAATCTTGGACTTACGGCGAAATAAAAAAACCAGAAACAATAAATTATAGAACATTTAGACCTGAAAAAGATGGTTTGT
>CAZABF010000036.1:0-8238 GCA_964483495.1 uncultured Candidatus Pelagibacter sp.
TCCAGTAGCTGCCACAATTGTTGCTGCATTTTCTAAAGATTTTTTTGTTACAATATCTCTTGGTCTAATTTTTTTTGCTAACAGATTCATAACTGCTTTGCCACTTGCTAAAGCATATTTATCTCTTCTACTATATGGAGCTGGTGTTCCTGCAGAATAAGGTAATGCAAGTCCAATAGCTTCAGATACACAAGCCATTGTATTAGCTGTAAACTGACCACCACACGCACCGGCTGTAGGACAAGCTTTCAATTCAAGCTTTCTAAGAGCATGAGCTGTAATTTTTCCTGATGAATATTTTCCTACACCTTCAAAAACATCTACAACAGTTATATCTTTACCATTAAATCTGCCTGGAAGAATTGAACCACCATAAATAAATACACTTGGAACATTTAATCTTACCATTGCCATCATTAAGCCTGGTAAAGATTTATCACAGCCAGCAACTCCAACTAATGCATCATAACAATGTCCTCTGACAGTTAATTCTGTAGAGTCAGCAATTACATCTCTTGAGATTAAAGATGATTTCATCCCCTCATGTCCCATTGCAATTCCATCAGTTACAGTAATAGTACAAAATTCTCTTGGCGTACCTCCTGACAAATAAACACCTTTTTTTACAGACTGGGCTTGTCTCATTAATGCTATATTACATGGTGCAGCCTCATTCCATGTTGAAACAACTCCAACAAATGGTTTGGCAATATCTTTTTCTGTTAAATTCATAGCATAATAAAAAGATCTTTGAGGTGCCTTATCGGGTCCTAGGGATGTATGTCTACTAGGCAGATTTTTTTTATTAAATTTTTTCATTATAAACTTTCAATTGTTAGAGAAATTTTTTTAATATCATTTTTTAAATTACTATAATTAGTTTTTTCTTGTTGAACAATATCTTTTGGCGCTCTTTGAACAAAATCTTTATTGTTCAATCTTTGTGATATTTTATCCATTTCTTCTTGGTAATTATTCTGCCTTTTTACTAAATTTTCTTTAATAAGGTTTAAATCAACGTTTTCATCAAAATATATTTTAAATAAATCTCCCGATATAAGTAATGAAGCTGCGGACTTATTTAGATCTTTATTGAAAAAATTATTAATTCTACCTAGTTTTTTAATAACAATTTCATTTGATTTAAAAAATGATTGATTATTTTTTTTAATATTATGGATAGAAATGTCAATAAAAGAACCAGGACTTACATTTAACTCATTTTTAAATGATCTTATTTGAGAAATAATGTTAATAATTTTTTGAACCTGATTATGATCTTTATCTTTTTTAGATTTTCCTGAGATCCAATTAGATAACATCAAAAAATTTTTATTTTTATTGTCAAATTTGTTCTTTAACCAAATTTTTTCCGTAACAAAAGGTATAAATGGATGAAGCATAATCAATATTTGTCTAAATACAAAAGATGATACTTCTTTTACTTCTTTTTGTGCTTTAGCATTATCAGAAAAAAGTATCGTTTTAGACAACTCTAGATACCAATCACAATATTTATGCCAAGCAAAATGATATGCGTTTTTAGCTGCTTCATCAAATCTATAATCTTCAATATTTTTTTTAATTAATTTAGATGTTTCTAAAAGTTCAAAGTATATCCACTTATTAATATTTATTTTTAATTTTGGAATTTTTTTAGAATTTTTTAAATTACATTTATTTTGTATTAAAAAATTATTGGCATTCCATAATTTATTTAAAAAATTTCTATAACCTTTAACTCTTTCTTCAGAAAGCTTAACATCAGTTCCCGGTGATGCCATTGAAAGTAATGTAAATCTTAAAGCGTCAGCACTATACTCTTCTATTAATTCAAGAGGATCAATAACGTTTCCTTTTGATTTTGACATTTTTTGCCCTTTCTCATCTCGGACTAGTGCATGTACATAAATATCTTTAAATGGTTCTTTATTTAAAAAATCCATTCCAAACATAATCATTCTTGCAACCCAAAAGAAAATTATATCAAAGCCAGTAACAAGAACAGTTGTTGGATAAAATTTTTTTAAATATTGGTTTTTGTTTGGCCAACCAAGTGTAGCAAATGGCCATAGACCTGAAGAAAACCAAGTGTCAAGAACATCTGGATCTCTAATAAGTTTAACTTCTTTTTTATAAAATTTTTTTGCAGATTTTTTGGCTTCAGTTTCGTTGATCTCTACAAATATTTTTTTGTCAGGGCCGTACCACGCAGGTATTTGATGTCCCCACCATAGTTGTCTTGAGATACACCATGGTTCAATATTATTCATCCATTGAAAATAAGTTTTAGACCAATTATTAGGAAAAAAATTAATTTTTTTATTTTTTACAATTTTTTTTGCTTTAACTGATAATTTTTTTGCATCAGCAAACCATTGTTTTGTTAAAAATGGCTCAATAACAGAGTTAGATCTATCTCCATAAGGAACTTTATTTTTAATGATTTCTTCCTTAACAAAAAAATCTTTTTCTTTTAATTCATTTAATATTTTTTTTCTTGCCTCAAATCTATCTAAACCTACATATTGAGGTATTGAGTTTTTATTAATTTTTCCATCTTCTGTGAAAATGTTTATAATTTCCAATTTATTTCTCTTGCCTACTTCATAATCATTGAAATCGTGACCTGGTGTAATTTTTAATGCACCTGTTCCTTGTTTTGGATCTGCATAATTATCTTCTATAATTTTTATTTTTCTACCTACAATTGGAATTGTTGCAATTTTATTAACAAATTTTTTATATCTGTTGTCTTTAGGATTTACTGCTATTGCGGTATCCCCAAGCATTGTCTCTGGTCTAGTTGTTGCGATTATTATATATTCGTTTAATCCATCTATTGGATATTTAATATAATAAATTTTTGAATTAACTTCTCTTTGATCAACTTCTAAATCTGATATTGCAGTTTTTAATACAGTATCCCAGTTTACTAATTTTTCAGCTTTATAAATTATTTTTTTTTTGTGAAGATCTACAAAAACTTTTACTACTGCATTTGATAGATTTTCATCCATTGTAAAAGCATTTCTTGACCAATCGCAGGAGCATCCTAATCTTTTAAGTTGATTAATAATTATGTCTCCATATTGGTTTTTCCATTCCCAAACTTTTTCTATAAACTTTTCCCTACCCAAATCACTTATTTTGACATTCTCTAAGTTCAATTTTTTTTCTACTAGAGCCTGCGTAGCTATTCCAGCATGGTCAGTACCTGGTTGCCATAATGTTTCATAATTATTCATTCTATAAAATCTAATTAGAAGGTCTTGGATAGAATTGTTAAGTGCATGACCCATATGCAAACTACCCGTTACATTAGGTGGTGGAATGACTATTGAAAATTTTTTTTTATTTTTTACGGGTTTAAATAAATTATTCTTTTCCCAATATGCGTATATTTTGTCTTCAACATCTGAATGTATATATTTATCTAAACTCATGGTATTTTATGTTTATAATTTAATAATATGAATTAACAATAATTTTAGTGATTTATTTAATAGACTAAATGCAAATATTTTATATACAAATACTTTCATACTTATTTAATATGAAACTAAATGGCCACGTGGCGGAATGGTTACGCAGAGGATTGCAAATCCTTGTATCCCAGTTCGATTCTGGGCGTGGCCTCCAAAATAAATCTTGTTTTAATTATAAAAAAAAGTAAGTTGTGATTTTTACATTCCTCGGTAGCTCAGTTGGTAGAGCAGTTGACTGTTAATCAATTGGTCGCAGGTTCGAGTCCTGCCCGAGGAGCCAAATACTAAACTGCTTTTGAAATAGAATTTGCTGTAACTTCTAAAACTTTATTAAATTTAATTTTTTGTTCGTTTGTTAGTTCGGAATATAACTTCACTAAAAAATTATAATTAACATTCATGTGTCCCTCTTTAGATTTTTCTATGTTAATTAAATACTCTGAAAAATCCTCAAAGAAATAATTAATTGGAACTTTTAGATAGTTTGAAAGCTGAAGTAATCTTATCGAACTAACTCCATTTGTTCCTTTTTCATATTTTTGTATTTGTTGAAATGTTACATTGATTGCTTTTGCTACCTTAGTTTGTGTCAAACCTAACGCTAACCTTCTTAGTTTTAATTTATTACCTAAATGTTTATTAAAATTGTCATCCATTAAGACCCCTCTTAAATTTTATAAAGTCAATTGAACTAATTTTTTGAAGATACTTCAATAAGAAAATTTATTTTTTTTATTAAAAAACTAAAGATATGAAATATCTGTCAAGGAGATAAATGACCATTTATTTGATTACTGTTCTTATATAAATCAAAGAATTTGACTTAAAAATAGTTTAGTTCTATCGCTTTTTGGATTTGCAAAAAAATCCTTTGTTTCTGCTCTTTCTACTATCATCCCTTCATCCATAAATATAACTTCATCTGCTACTTCTTTTGCAAAACCCATTTCATGAGTAACAACTATCATAGTCATTCCAGCTTTTGCTAAATTTACCATAGCATCTAATACTTCTTTAATCATTTCAGGATCTAAAGCTGACGTTGGCTCATCAAATAACATTATTTTAGGTTTCATACACAGGGCTCTAGCTAATGCGCATCTTTGTTGTTGACCTCCAGATAATTGTCCAGGATATTTATTGGCCTGATCAGCAATTTGAACTTGCTCTAATTGTTTTATTGCTAGCTCTTCAGCATCTTTTTTAGGCATTTTTTTTACCCATATTGGTGCCAATGTACAATTATCTAAGATAGATAAGTGTGGAAATAAATTAAATTGTTGAAACACCATTCCAACTTCAGCTCTAATAGCTTCTATATTTTTAGTATTTTCTGTAAGTTCAGTTCCATCAACTATAATTGTTCCTTTTTGATGTTCTTCTAACCTATTGATACATCTAATAAGAGTTGATTTACCTGAGCCAGATGGGCCACAAACAACAATTTTTTTATTTTTCTCAACTGATAAATTGATATCTTTTAAAACTTGAAAATCTCCAAACCATTTATTCATATTTTCTATTTTAATAATTGGATCTGACATCATTTATCTTTCAGTTTTATATTTTAATTCTAAATTTTGACTATATCTACTCATAGCATAACAAATAATCCAGAAAATTATAGCAGCAAATACATAACCTTCCATTGCAAATCCTAACCATTTAGGATTTGTTTTAGCTAAATTTAACATTCCTACTATTTCTAGTAACCCAACTACAAAAATTAATGGAGTGTCTTTTACTAGCGCTAAAAATGTATTCGCTATTCCTGGAATTACTAATTTTAATGCTTGTGGTAAAATTACAAAAATGTGCATTTTCCAATATCCCATACCAAGAGATTTTGCTGCATCATATTGACCTCTAGGTAATGCTTGTAATCCACCTCTTATAACTTCAGCTACATAAGCTGCCTCAAATAAAGATATAGCAATAATTACTCTAACTAACTTATCCATAAAAAAGTCTTCAGGTAAAAACATTGGAAACATTACAGATGACATAAATAATACAGTTATTAAAGGAACACCTCTCCAAAACTCTATAAAACCAACAGAAATATACCTAACAGTTGGTAATACAGATCTTCTCCCTAAAGCTAAAAACATACCAACGGGAAAACAGAAAATTAAACAGAAGAAAGAAACTATAAAAGTTAATGACAATCCTCCCCAAGCTCCTGTTTCAACCCAAACTAGCCCTAATGATCCACCTGAAATTAAATAATAAATTAGTATAAATGCAATAATTGGATAAATAATTACATAATATAAAGTTAAAAATTTCCTAATTTTTTCTGAAGGAATTAAACCAACAAAAGCTAAAGCTATTAATAAAATGAAAGATATATTTATTCTCCACTGTAATTCATTTGGATACATTCCATATATAAATCTATTTAACCAAATTTTTATATAAGTCCAACAAGCTCCGCTACCTGTGCAAGCTTCTTTTGTTTCGCCAGCTATATTGGCGTCTATAATAAACCAACTCAAAGTTCCTGGAATTATTTTAATTATAGAAAAAATAATCAATAAAGTTAAAACTGCATTAAATGTACTAGTATTAATATTTTTATTTAATAAATCTAAATTTTTTATTCCTGAAAATTCTATTCTTATAAGATGAAATCCTATAATTCCCAAAACTAAAGGAAGTAAAAAACTAATAGAATTAGGCAAAAATGATGTGATGTTTATTCTGAAAAAAGAACTTAAAGATACATCAAATAATGCTACAAAAAGTAAAAATAAACCACTGTATAAATATATAGTTATATTTTTTCTATCAGGTTTTAAAAAATTTAATTTATTCATTATTTTTCTTTAATAGCTATTTTTTTATTATACCAATTCATTAAGAGTGAAATTGCCAAACTAATTGATAAATATGTAAGCATTGTAATTGAAACTATTTCTATTGCTCTTCCTGTTTGCATTAATGCGGTTCCAGCAAATACTAAAACTAAATCAGGATAAGCTATTGCTGCCGCAAGTGAAGAATTTTTAGTTAAATTCAAATATTGGTTTGTAGTTGGTGGTATTATAATTCTTAATGCTTGTGGCATTATTACTAATTTTAGAATTTGGTTTGGTGTTAATCCTATAGAAGCAGCTGCTTCTTTTTGACCTTTGCTGATTCCTTGAACACCTGCTCTTACACATTCAGCAATAAATGTAGCTGTATATAGTGACAACGCTAAAGTTAAAGCAATAAGTTCGGGTGGAATACCAAGACCACCTTCATAAACAAATGATGTGGTTGACAATTGTTTTATAACAGGGACTTCAAAATTTAAGGAAACTCCACCAATTAAAAAAGTTAATAGTGGTAAAATTATAAACAAACCTATTGAAATAGAAAAAACTGGTAATTGTTTACCTTTGTTTTCTTGTAATTTTCTTGCATAATTTTTTATTATTAAAATAGAAATTATTACAGCAATTATTGAATAAAAAAATATATCTAAATTTTCCCATACAAAACGAGGTACAAACAATCCTTTAATTGTTAGGAAAAAAACTCCAAACATTGCATCTGCGTCTTGAGGTAAAGGAAGCGCACGAAGTGCCGCAAAATACCAAAAAAATATTTGTAATAATAAAGGTATGTTTCTAAAGAACTCTACATAAACAGATGCTGCTCTTTCAATTAAATAGTTTGGTGAAAGACGCGCTATTCCAATTATAACTCCAAGTATAGTAGAAATGATAATTCCTATAAAGGCAACTAAGAGAGTGTTTAATAAACCCACTAAATATGCTCTGGCATATGAATGTGACCCATCATAATCTATTAATGAAAACTGGACATCAAATGATGACTCTTGAGTTAAAAAACCAAAACCAAACTCAATACCTCTATTATCCATATTGATTTGAGCGTTAAATGTAAAAAAACCAAAGATTAGAACTACTACTAATAATGTAATTAACTGAGGGATTATTTTATTAAGTTTAAAATTCATAAATTAAATAAAAGAGATACTAAAAAAAAGGGCTAGAAAAATCTAGCCCTTTTTAAATATTATTAGATAAAAATTATCTTGCAGGTGGTACGTAAAGTATTCCACCTTTAGTCCATAATTCGTTCGGACCTCTATCAGGCAAAATACCAGTGTCTGCTATATTTCTCTTATAGCTTTCACCATAGTTACCAACTTGTTTGATAATTCTTAAACTCCACTCATTATCTAAACCAAAAGCAGCGCCTAATTCACCTTCTGCACCAACTAGTCTCTTAATAGCTGGGTTTTCAGAAGTTTTCATAGCGTCTGCGTTTGCAGAGTTAACACCGTATTCTTCAGCTTCGATCATTACGTTCAAAGACCATCTTACGATATCTTCCCATACAGAATCACCTTGTCTAACAACAGGGCCTAATGGCTCTTTTGAAATAGTTTCAGGTAAAACTATGTGGTCATCCGGATTGCTCAGTTTAGTTCTTTGAGCAGCAAGACCTGATTTATCAGTAGTGTAAGTATCACATCTTCCAGCATCATAAGCTGCAACAACTTCGTCAGCTTTTTCAAAAGCTACAGGCTCATAAGAAATTCCTTTTGAAGTAAAGAAGTCTCTCATGTTAAGCTCAGTTGTAGTACCAATGTTTGTACATGCTGAAATTCCACTTTTAAATTGGCTTGTAGAAGTTATTCCGGAAGATTTTCTAACCATGAAACCTTGACCATCGTAAAAGTTTACTCCAACGAAAGTAAGACCAATGTCAGCATCTCTAGAAAGTGTCCAAG
>CAZABF010000037.1:0-8227 GCA_964483495.1 uncultured Candidatus Pelagibacter sp.
TATTTTGTTGAAATTATGAATCAAAAAAACTCTTTAGGACTAGATAATTGCTTTAAGGATTTAGAAAATCCAATAGAACTCTTCAATGAATGGTTTAATGAAGCAAAAAAGACAGAGATGAATGATCCAAATGCTCTTTCATTAGCAACAGCAGATAAAAATGGAATACCTTCCGTCAGAATTGTTTTACTAAAAGATTTTGGTAAAAATGGTTTTACTTTTTACACAAACCTGGAAAGTCACAAAAGTACAGATATTGAAAATAATCCAAAAGGAGAAATGTGTTTTCACTGGAAAAGTTTAAAACGCCAAATTAGAGTTTTTGGATTAATAAATAAAGTATCAGATGAGGCAGCCAATGAATATTTCAGTTCTAGAGACTATGATAGTAAAATAGGTGCTTGGGCATCTGAACAATCTAAAGTTTTAAGTAGTAGAAGCGATTTGTTGGAAAGAATAAAAGAATTTAAAAAAGTATACCCAGAGACTGGCAAAGTCCCAAGGCCAGATAATTGGTCTGGATGGATTCTAGAACCAACAATGCTTGAATTTTGGTTGGAAGGATCTAACAGAATTCATGAGAGATTAAGATATTTTAAAGAGAAAAAAAAATGGGTAAAAAAATTATTAAATCCTTAAAAAGATCTTTCTAAGCTAAAAGAAGTTAAATTTTTTAGTATTTTTTTTTCCTTGGTATCTTTAAAAATACTTAGGGAGTTTGATGCAAGATTTATAAAGTGTTCAGCTTTTCTGTAACATTCATTGATAATGTTATATTTTTTTATTAATATTAAAACCTGCTTAAATTCATTTTCTGATCTTTCTTTTTTTTCAAAGAATTGCTTTAAATATTTTTTTTCATCTTTATTAGCTTTTTGATATAGCAATATAATTGGTAAAGTAATTTTACCTTCGTAAAAATCATTACCAATTTCTTTTCCAAATAATTTTAATTCAGAATTATAATCCAGAGCATCATCTGCAATTTGAAATGTTAACCCAAGATTTTTACCATAAAATTCCAATGCTTCTTTTGTTTTGTTTTCTTTCTTAGATAAAATGGAACCAACTTTTGTAGCAGCAGCAAACAAAGATGCTGTTTTAGCTGAAATAATCTTTAAATATGTTTCTTCCAACATATCAATTTCTCCTTTATGTTGTAATTGTAGTACTTCACCTTGAGAAATTTCTGCTGAAGTTGATGAAAGAAGTTTTAAAACTTCTTGATCGCCATCATCAACCATAATTTCAAAACACCTGCTAAGTAGGTAATCACCAACCAAAATTGAGGATTGATTTCCCCAAATTCTATTTAAAGTTTTTTTACCCCTTCTTATTTCTCCATTATCTATAACATCATCATGCATTAATGTAGCCGCATGTATTAATTCTACACAAGCAGCAAGGTTTACATCTCTAGTTCCTTTTGAATAGCCACAAAGTTTTGCAGATTGCAAAGTAAGTAGAGCTCTTAACTTTTTACCACCAGTTTTCAGGTGATAATTAGTCATTTCATCAACCATCTCTACTTTACTTGATAATTTAGTTTTAATTTTTTCTTCAACTAAAACTAACTTATCTTCCACTGCAGTTTTTAGATCTAAATAAGAATTATTTATTCGATTTTTTAGCTGAACAACTGTTCCCATGATTTTAAAGTAGTACAATTGGTACAATATTATACTTATCAATTGACGCACCTAAAACTTCAACTATAAGTACACTTTATATTCAATCAAAAGTTTTATAAGCATAGTTATGTTCTCTATTTTTAAAAAAAAAAAAATTATACCACACATCAAACTTAGTGGTGTCATAGGAAATGTTGGTAAATTTAAACAGGGTATTGATTTTGCTGGACAAGAAGAGATAATTAAAAAAGCTTTCTCAATCAAAAAAGCACCAGCTGTAGCTATTTCAATCAATTCACCAGGAGGCTCACCTGTACAGTCACATTTAATTCACGATTTCATTAGATCTCAGGCAAAAAAAAATAAGAAAAAAGTAATTATTTTTGCTGAAGACGTGGCTGCATCAGGTGGATATTTAATTGCTTGCTCAGGAGATGAAATTTATGCAAATCAAAGTTCTATAGTTGGCTCAATAGGAGTTATTTACTCATCTTTTGGATTTAAAGATTTAATTAATAAAATTGGTGTTCAAAGAAGAGTCTATACTGCAGGTAAAAACAAAAGCACCTTAGACCCTTTCATGGAAGAAAAAAAAGAAGACATAGATAGATTAAAAAATATTCAGTTAGATCTCCATAAAGATTTTATTGATGTTGTAGAAAAAAGCAGATCAACCAAATTAAAAAAAGATAGCGGAATAGAATTGTTCTCAGGAGAATTTTGGTCAGGAAGGAAAGCGAAAGAATTAGGTTTAATAGATGGAATAGGAAATGCAGATCAAATTTTAAAAGAAAAGTTTGGTGAAAAGATAGTTATTAAAAAATTTGAGAAATCAAAAGGCTGGATTGCCAGAAAGCTATCTTCAGAAAATTATACAGAACAAGTAATTAGTGTTTTAGAAGAAAGATCTATCTGGCAAAGATATGGTTTCTAAAAAAAAAAATAAAAAACTTAAATTTCAGTCATTTCAAGATACAATCTTGAATTTGCAAAAATATTGGAGCAAGCATGGGTGTGTAATACTTCAACCATACGATTTAGAAGTTGGCGCAGGAACATTTCACCCTGCTACAACACTTAGATCCTTAGGTGATAAACCATGGAAAACTGCATATGTTCAGCCTTCAAGAAGACCAACAGACGGAAGATATGGAGAAAATCCAAACAGACTTCAACACTATTATCAATTTCAAGTTTTAATTAAGCCCTCACCAAAAAATATAAAAAAACTTTATTTAAACAGCCTTTCAGCGATTGGAATCAAACATAAAGATCATGACATAAGATTTGTTGAAGATGATTGGGAAAGCCCGACATTAGGAGCCTCAGGACTCGGGTGGGAAGTTTGGTGTGATGGTATGGAAGTAACCCAATTTACTTATTTTCAGCAAATGACTGGAATTGAATGCAATCCGATATCTGTTGAATTGACCTATGGATTAGAAAGAATTTGCATGTTTACCCAAGGAAAAAAAAATGTTTTTGATTTAGAATGGAATGATGCTGGAGTTTTGTACCGAGATGTATTTCATCAATCAGAGAAAGAATTTTCAAAATATAATTTTGAATTAGCAAATACTGATAATTTATTCAAAATTTTTGAAATGGCGGAGAAAGAATCTAAATCTTTGATTGATAATAAATTATCTTTACCTGCTTATGATCAATGTTTGAAGGCTAGTCATATTTTCAACATACTAGATGCTAGAGGAGTAATAAGTGTAGCACAAAGAGCTGAGTATATAGCAAGGATTAGAGATCTTGCAAAAGGTGTTGGTCAAGTTTGGCTTGAAAGTCAAAAATAAAAATGGCTGAATTTTTATTAGAATTATTTAGTGAAGAGATGCCTGCTAATTTACAATCTAATGCAAGAATAAATTTACTTGCAGGTTTTAAAAAATTTTTTGAAAAAGAAAATATAAATTACAAAGATGATGCTAAAGTTTTTTCTACACCAAATAGATTAGTTTTATGTTGTAAAAAAATTGAAAGAGAAATACATCAAAAATCGGAAGAGATAAGAGGCCCAAACATCAAAGCTCCAGATAATGCAATAGAGGGCTTTTTAAAATCAAATTTAATTCAAAAACAAGATATTTATAAAAAAAACACTGACAAAGGTGAGTTTTTTTTTTATAAAAAGCCATCAAAAAAGATCAAATCAGAAGATGTTTTAAAAGCCAACATTCCAAGCATATTAGAAAATCTACCCTGGAAAAAATCAATGAAATGGGGGGAGCACAATCTTTATTGGGGCAGACCTTTAAAGTCAATACTTGCAATTTTTGACAACAAACCTTTAGGGTTTGAATTTCATCATTTATCAAGTTCGAATTCAACTTATATAGATAAAGATTTTGAAGAAAAAACAAAAATATTTAAAAATATTAATTCATATTTTTCTTATTTTAAAAAATTAAATGTAATTATTGATAATGATTTAAGAAAAAAATATATAAAAAAAAAATTAATAGATCTTTCAAATAAAAAAAACCTTCAAATAAATATTAATGAAAAGTTATTAAATGAGGTAACTGATATTGTTGAAAAACCCAAAGTAATTTCATGCACATTTGATAAAAAATATTTAAATATACCAAAAGAAATTATCACAATAACAATGCGGCATCATCAAAGATATTTTCCAACATTTGATAAAAAAGATAGTTTAACAAATAATTTTATTATTGTTGCAAATTCACTTGATCCAAAAAACTTTGTAAAAATTGGAAATGAAAGAGTAATTGACGCAAGACTAAGTGATGCAGAATTTTTCTGGAACAAAAATAAATCGCAAAATTT
Organism: uncultured Candidatus Pelagibacter sp.; assembly: GCA_964483495.1. Lineage (GTDB taxonomy): Bacteria > Pseudomonadota > Alphaproteobacteria > Pelagibacterales > Pelagibacteraceae > Pelagibacter. Next base: position 4,434 of record CAZABF010000037.1, read on the forward strand.
GGTAAAGCAAATATCTAAATTAAAAAATATAATTTATTTTAAGGGTCTAGGAAACTATTATGATAAAGTTCAAAGAATAAGAAAATTAAGTAGTCTTATTTCAGACGAATTATTAATTAGTAAAGAAAAAATAGAAATCGCATCTTCAATATGCAAAGTAGATTTGCTCTCAGATCTTGTTGGAGAATTTCCAGAATTACAAGGTATATTAGGAGGCTATTTTGCTGAAGCACAGGGTTTTGAAAAAGAAGTTTGCATTGCCGTTAGTGAACATTATTTACCAATAGGATTAGAAAGCAAGATTCCAAAAAAACCCTATAGTATAGCATTATCATTGAGTGATAAATTAGACTCCCTGGTAGGTTTTTTTGGCTTAGGTTTAAAACCTTCAAGTTCCAAAGATCCATATGCGTTAAGAAGATCAGCAATTGGTTTATTAAAAATGATTTTAGAAAACAATAAAGAATTAAAATTAAGAGATCTAATTAATTATAGTTGTCAATTATATAGTGAACAAAATATTATTTTTAACTCAAAAAATGTTCAAAAAGATCTTTCAGAATTTTTCTATGATAGATACAAAAATTTTATGAAAGAAAAAAAAATTAGAAATGACATTATTGAAAGTGTAAATTTGAATTATAATATTGATAATATTTTGAAAATTTATAAAAAAACTTTAACTTTAAATAAATTAATTTCAAAAGAAATTGGAAAAGATTTGATATTTAGTTATAAAAGAGCATCAAATATTATTTCTAATGAATTAAAAATTAACAAAATAGAACTAACTGGATCAGCAGACCCAGGATTGTTTAAAAATGAATTTGAAAAAATACTCTATAAAAAAATTCACGAAATAAAAAAAGATTTTACAAACATTGGTAGAGATGGAGATTATGAAGGTATATTAAAAACACTGTCATTAGCGAAAAAAGAAGTAAATGAGTTTTTTGACAACGTAATAGTAAATGATCAAGATGAATTAATTAAGAAAAATAGACTAGAACTTTTGCAAATGTTATGTAAAACCTTCGATAATTATTTAAATTTTTCTAAAGTAGAAAGCTTATAGTGAAAAAATTAATTTTTAATTTTAAATCAAAAGATACAAAAAAAATAAAATTTCCAAAAAATATCTTAGGTGGGAAAGGAGCAAACTTAGCGGAAATGGGAAGACTTGGGTACCCTGTTCCTTCAGGATTTACTATCTCTACTGAAGTGTGTGATTTATTTTACAAAAATAATAAAAAAATCGGTCCAAAAATATTAAAAAATATAAAAGCTGAAATAAAAAATATTGAAAAAGATTCAGGTAAAAAATTTGGAGATTTAAAAAATCCTTTACTGGTATCAGTAAGGTCAGGCGCTAGAATTTCAATGCCTGGAATGATGGATACGATATTAAACTTGGGGTTAAATGACAAAACAGCTCTAGCGCTTGCTAAAAAAACTTCAAACTCAAGATTTGCTAAAGATAGTTATAGAAGATTTATTCAAATGTACGCTAATGTTGTATTAGGAGTTGAAAGCTATAATTTTGAAGAGCTTATTGAAAATTATAAACTAACAAAAGGAGTTTTGCTAGATACTGATTTAGACGAAAATGATTGGGATGGTTTAATCAAAGATTTTAAGAATGTTGTTAAAGAAAAAACAAAAAAAGAATTTCCTCAGGATGTTAATGAGCAATTAATAGGAGCAATAAAAGCAGTATTTTTATCTTGGGAAAGCAACAGAGCAAAAGTTTATAGAAAACTTAATCAAATACCTTCTGACTGGGGAACAGCTATCAATGTTCAGCTAATGGTATTTGGAAATATGGGTCAAGACTGTGCGACTGGAGTGGTTTTTACAAGAAATCCATCAACAGGTACAAAAGAAATTTATGGAGAGTATTTAATTAATGCTCAAGGAGAAGACGTTGTTGCAGGAACAAGAACCCCACAATACATAACAAAAAAAGCTAAAGTTGAAGCAAATGTTAAAGAAAGCTCAATGCAAGAGTCAATGCCTATTGTTTTTAAACAGTTAGATAAAATTTTAAAAAATTTAGAAAAACATTATAAAGATATGCAAGATGTCGAGTTCACAGTTGAGAACAATAAACTTTGGATATTACAAACAAGATCTGGAAAAAGAACAGCCAAATCTGCTGTTAAAATTGCAGTTGATATGGTTAAAGAAAAATTAATTTCAAAGAAAAATGCTGTAATGAGAATAGACCCTCATTCTTTAGATACACTTTTACACCCAACTTTAGATGAAAAAAGTAAAATTAATATTATTGCAAAAGGTTTGCCGGCTTCTCCTGGCGCAGCAACTGGAAAAGTAGTCTTTTCATCAGATGAAGCTGAAAGACTTAATGAAATGATGCAGGATACAATTTTGGTTAGAGTAGAAACTTCACCCGAAGATATACATGGAATGCACGCAGCAAAAGGAATATTGACTTCAAGGGGAGGAATGACAAGCCACGCAGCAGTAGTTGCAAGAGGAATGGGAAGACCATGTGTTTCAGGCTCAAGTGAAATTGATATTGATTATGATAGAAAAATTTTTAAAACTACATCTATAGAAATAAAAGAGGGTGATTTAATTACAATAGACGGGTCTACAGGAAGAATTATTCAAGGAGAAGTTCCAAAAGTAAAACCTGAAATTTCAGGAGATTTTTCAAAATTAATGAGCTGGGCAGACAGTTTTAGAAAATTAAAAGTAAGAACAAATTCTGAAACTCCATTAGATACAAAAACTGCAAGAGACTTTGGAGCAGAAGGAATAGGACTGTGTAGGACAGAACACATGTTTTTTGATGAAGAAAGAATTTTATCTGTAAGAGAAATGATACTTTCAAAAACTACAGAAGATAGAAATAAAGCATTAAAAAAGCTTTTACCCCATCAAAAAAATGATTTTATTGAAATATTTAAAATTATGAGCGGTTTACCTGTTACGGTAAGATTACTGGACCCCCCATTACATGAATTTCTTCCAAGAGCTGAAAAAGAAATCAATGAAGTAGCAAATGAATTAAAATTACCTATTAAAGAGATTAAATCGAGAATTAGTGAGTTGCACGAACAAAATCCAATGCTGGGTCACAGAGGTTGTAGGTTAGGAATTTCTTTTCCTGAAATTTATGAAATGCAATGTAGAGCAATCTTTGAAGCATTGTCAGAGTTAAAAAAGAAAAAAATAAAATCAGCATTCCCAGAAATAATGATACCTTTAGTATCTACTGAAGCTGAAATAAAAATTATGAAAGATCTTGTAATAAGAACTGCAAAAAAAGTTCAGGATCAAAAAGAAACGAAGATTAAATTTTTAGTTGGAACTATGATTGAATTACCAAGAGCTGCCATAAAAGCTAAGGATATAGCAAAACATGCTGAATTTTTTAGTTTTGGAACAAATGATTTAACACAGACAACATTTGGAATTAGCAGAGATGATAGTGGTAAATTTTTAAATGATTATATTGAAAATAAGATTTTTGACATAGACCCTTTTATATCAGTTGATGAAGGAGTAGGAGATCTTATTAAAATTGCATCGGAAAAAGGAAGAAAGCAAAATAAAAATATAAAATTAGGCATATGTGGTGAGCATGGAGGAGATCCTAAAAGTATACATTTTTGTTCAGACGTAGGCTTAGATTATGTTTCATGTTCTCCTTATAGAGTGCCAGTAGCAAGACTTGCTGCAGCACAAGCGCAATTAAAAAAATAATTTACACTTTTAGATTTGCAGTTTTAAATCTAGTGCTGGTGCACTATGAGTAATAGAACCAA
>CAZABF010000038.1:0-7504 GCA_964483495.1 uncultured Candidatus Pelagibacter sp.
TTTGGCAATGTAGTGATAAATGACAAAAAAAATAACATTATTACAGAAGGAGAAGAGTATATTTATTATAGAAATGAAGAAAAAATCTTATCAGTTGGAAAATCAAAATCCAATATAAAAAACACCTATTATTTAGAAGGCAATGATTTAATTTATAAAAGAAACTTATCAGAAATTTATTCTGATAAAAAAACAAAAATTGAAGATTCTCAAAATAATATATTTTTTACTGAAAAATTTAAATTAAACTTAATTACTAATATCTTGAAAGCAAAAAATTTATCACTTTTCGATAATAAAAAAAATCAATACTATTTAAATTTTGCATTAGTAAATTTAAAAGATAATAAATTTTTAGGTTCAGATATTTCAATTGATTTTGAAGATTCTTTATTTGGTAACAATGAAAATGATCCAAGGTTAAAAGGAAATAGTTTAATTTCTGAAGAAAACAATACAATAGTTTATAAAGGTAGTTTCACTACGTGCAATCAAAAAGACAATCAATGTCCACCGTGGTCAATATATGCAGAAGAAGTTATCCATAAAAAAAATGAAAAAAAAATTGAATATAAAAATGCATGGTTAAAAATTTATGACAAACCAGTTCTTTATTTCCCTTATTTTTTTCACCCAGATCCTACAGTTAAGCGTCAATCTGGTTTTTTAATGCCAAGCTTTCAAGCTTCAAATAATTCTGGGACCTCAATACAAATTCCTTACTATAAAGTAATATCGGAACGAAAAGATTTAACTTTCTTTCCAAGACTATTTTTTGATAACGAAATACTTTTACAAACTGAGTACAGACAAGCTAACAAAGACTCAGATTTGTTATTAGATTTTAGTGTAAACAAAGATGAAGACAGCACAAAAAACCATTTTTTTGCAGACCTTTCGTCAAATAAGCAAAATCAAAATTTAAATTTACACTTAGAGCATGTTTCAAATGACACTTACCTTAAAAAAAGCAATATAACTTCTCCTATAATTGATGATAATTCTACGCTTCATTCTTACATAGATTACAGTTCATTTAATGAAGATAGTTCGTTTGATGTTAGTTTTGAAGTTTTTGAAAGTTTAAATAAAGAAACAAGCAATAGATATGAATATATTTTTCCAGATTTTAGTTATGAAAAATATTTGTATCCTGATAGCGACATTAATGGAGATATAATTTTCAATGCGAGAGGTTTTCAAAAAAATTATAATACAAACTCTGATGAAACTGTTTTAATTAATGATATAAAATATTCTTCTTTTCCAAAAATTAATTCAACTATCGATGGCTTAAAAACAAATTATAAATTATTGTTAAGAAATTTGAATTCAAACACAGAAAATTCAGATTCATTTAAAAATGGTGATGACCAGAAATTACTTTCTACAATTATATTAGAAAATGAACTTCCTTTAAAAAAAGAAAATCTAAACTCTATTAGCTTACTATCGCCGAAATTTTCAGCAAGATACAGTCCCAACTCAACAAAAAACAATTCAAATTTGAATAAAAGTATAACTTATGACAGTATTTTTTCACTAGATAGAATTGATGACACTTCTGTAGAAGGTGGAGGATCGTTAACTTTAGGGACAGAATATTCTTTAACAGATAAAAAGGATCAAAGAATTATCAGTTTATCATTTGCAAATGTCTTGAGAGTAAGTGAAAATCCTGATTTACCAAAACTTTATGGTTTTTCAGAAAAAAGATCTGACTTTATAGGTGAATTTGATTTTACTCCTTCTAAATTTTTTGATTTAAACTATCAATTTTCACTAGATAAAAATTTGAATAGATCAAATTACAATTTAATTAAAACAAATATAAATATAAATAATTTTGTTACTTCTTTTGAATTTCTGGAAGAAGATAACTATTTAAATCAAGATAGCTATTTAACAAATAATACAAAATTTAATTTTGATAGAAATAATTCAATTGGCTTTGGAACTTCAAAAAACTTAGATCAAAATATTACAAATTACTATAATTTAATTTACGAATATGAAAATGATTGTCTAACTGCAGCAATAGAATATAATAAAAGCTATTATACTGATGGTGACCTAAAACCTGACGAAAATATAATGTTTTCAATAAAAATTATTCCTTTTGGTAAAATTTCTTCGCCAGCTTTAGCCAAATGATTAAAAATATAATATTAAAATTTGTATATGCATTTATTTTAATATTCTTATTTATAAATTCAGCAAGTTCGGGAAATAAAATTAAAATTGAATTACAGATAGGAAATGAAATATTAACAAATATTGATTTTTTAAATGAAAAAAATTATCTTATTGCATTAAATAATAATTTAAAAACCTTACCAAAAAATCAACTTAAAAAAATTTCAAAAGAATCTTTAATAAGAGAAAAAATCAAAAAAATTGAATTGTTAAAGTTTTATGATTTTGAAAAAGCTGACAAGTATTCTGACCAATTATTAAGTGATTTTTATAAAAGATTAAATTTTAAAAATAAAGATGATTTTAATTCTTATCTGATTAGCTATAATTTAAATATTTCTGATATTAGAGAAAAACTAAAAATAGAAACCTTATGGAATGAAATGATATTTCAAAAATATAATAATCAAATTAAAATTGATAAAGAAAAAATAAAAACAAAAATAAAAAATCAAAAAAAAATATTAAAAGAATACAATTTGAGTGAAATATTATTTCAGCTTAAATCAGATGAAAAGTTATTAGATAAATACAACTTAATATTACAAAATATTGAAAATTCAGGTTTTAAAAATAGTGCAAATATATTTAGTATTAGTGATAGTTCAAAATTTGGTGGTGAAATAGGATGGATTAACCAAAATCAATTGAATGATAATTTGCTAAGAGAAATTGAAAATTTAAATATAAATAAATTAACTAAGCCAATTCAAACAAGTAATGGCTATTTAATAATTAAACTAAATAATAAAAGAGAGAAAGAAAAAGAATTAGATTTTGAAAGAACATTTAAACAAATGATAACTGAAGAAAAAAATAGACAGCTAAATCAATTTTCATTAATTTATTTTAATAAAATTAAACAAAATATATTTATTAGTGAAAAATAAACCTTTATTAATAGTTCTTGGTGAACCAAACAGTATTTTTTCCGAAATACTATTTAAAACTTATAAAAAAAAAATTATACAAAAATTTAACAGACCTATTGTTATAATCGGATCTGAAAATTTATTAAAATTACAAATGAAATTTCTTAAATATTCTATAAAAATTAAAAAAATTAATCCACTCGATTTAAAAAAAGCAAATTTAAATAAAAAATACATAAATATTGTTAATGTTGACTATAGATTTAAAAAAGTTTTTAATAGAATTTCTAATAGTTCAAATAAATATATTAATAATTGTTTTAAGGTTGCTTTAAAACTATTAAAGGAAAAATCTGCTTTTGCTTTGATTAATGGACCAGTGTCAAAAACACATTTTTTAGAAAAAAAATATTTAGGTATTACAGAATATTTGGCAAATAAAACTAAAATTAAAAAAAAACCAACTATGTTAATTTATAATTCTTCTTTTTCAGTATGCCCAATAACCACACACCTTCCTATTAATCTTGTAACTAAAAATTTAACAAAAAGTAAAATTACAAATGATGTAATGAACATTAATTTTTTTTATAAAAAAAAATTAAATAAAAAACCAAAAATTGCTATTTTGGGTCTTAATCCTCATTGTGAATCAATAGAAAAATTAAGTGAAGAAGAAAAAATTATTAAACCAGCAATTAAATTTTTGTTAAAGAATAAAATAAATACTAGAGGTCCATTTTCTACAGACACTTTTTTTTCTAAAAAAAACTTATCACATTATGATATTGCTGTCGGCATGTATCATGATCAAGTTCTTACTCCGATGAAAACTATATTTAATTTTGAAGCTATTAATTTAACTTTAGGTTTGCCTTTTTTAAGAGTTTCTCCTGATCATGGAACAAATAATCAAATGATTGGTAAAAATATATCTAGCCCACAATCACTAATTTCTTCAATTAATTTTTTTAAAAAAATTAGATGAAGATTAAACATCCTAAAAAAAGTTTAGGACAAAATTTTTTAACAGATAAAAATGTTGTCGATATTATTGTAAATATAGGTGACATAAAAAAAAATGATACTGTTCTTGAAGTTGGCCCAGGAACTGGGAATCTTACTGAAAAAATTTTGTCAAAAAATCCTAGAAAAATATTTGCTATTGAAAAAGACAAATCTTTGGTGAAAAAATTACATGAAAGATTTAGAGAAAAAATTATTTTAATTAATGATGATATATTAAAAATTGATGAAAAAAAATATTCAAAAGATCCTATGATTGTTTTTGGAAATTTGCCTTATAATATTTCTACTCAAATTTTAATTAAATGGATAAGATATAATAATTTAAATAATACTTTTAAAAAATTTATTTTAATGTTTCAAAAAGAAGTAGCTGAAAGAATAATTGCTGAAACTCATGAAAAAAACTATGGACGTCTTGCTGTTTTATCTTCATGGAAATTGAATATAAAAAAAGTTACTGATGTTTTACCTAATTCTTTTTATCCAATCCCAAAAGTTAAAAGTACTGTATTATTGATTGAGCCAAAAAATGAATATTTTAATCTGAAAAATATGAAAAATTTAGAGCATATTACTAATATTTTTTTCAACCAAAGACGAAAGATGATCAAAAAACCATTAAATATAATTTTTAAAAATGTAAATGAAATCTCTAAAAAACTTAATATCAATATCAACGATAGACCTCAAAATTTATCATCACTAAAATATTTTGAAATCTGTAGGGAGTATGAAAACCTAGGTTCTTAATTTTTTTATATGATTTAAAATATTATTTTTATCGTAATTACTATCTAGGCTTTCTTTTTTTTTATTAATAAATCTTATTATTTCATTATAACATTTTTCTAGATCATCATTAATCACTACAAAATCATAGTTTTCCCACTGTTCAATATCTTCATTAAATTGCTTCATTCTTTCTTCCACAATATTTTTATCCTTCATATCTCTATTTTTTAATCTACTAAATAATTCCGATTTACTTGGTGGCAAAATAAAAAATGTAATAAGTTTATAATTTAATTTCTGTTTTTTGATTTGCTCACTTCCTTGCCAATCAATATCAAAAATTACATTTTCTCCTTTATTTAAATTTTCAAATACTTGGCTTTTAGATGATCCATAATAATTTTCAAAAACTTTTGCATATTCTAAAAACTGTTTATTTTTGATTAAATTTTCAAATTCTTCTTCGCTTATAAAAAAATAATCTTTACCATTTTGTTCGTTGGTTCTTGGTTTTCTTGTGGTATATGAAATTGAAATTTTGAAGTTATTTTCTTGAGCGATTTTTTTTACAAGTGTAGTTTTGCCAGCCCCTGACGGTGATGATAATATGACAACTATCCCGTCTTTTCCTAAAGACATTTTAATTTTGTTTTTTTAATTTGCTTTTTTCTCTATAAATTTTACAGCATCACCAACTGTAAGAATTTTTTCTGCTTCACTATCAGAAATTTCTGATCCAAATTCTTCTTCGAAAGCCATTACCAATTCTACGGTATCTAAGCTATCTGCCCCAAGATCATCTATAAAACTTGATTCTTCGGCTACTTTAGATTCTTCAATTCCCAAATGATCTGCTACTATTTTTCTTACCTTGCTTGAAACATCGTCTGACATAATAAATCCTTTGTATTAGTCGTTAATAATTTATTAAGAGGTTTTGTCAAGACATATACATGCCGCCATTAACATGTATAGTTTCTCCAGTAATATAAGAAGCTTGATCAGATGATAAAAAAGCAACTGAATTAGCCACATCTTCACCATTTCCTAATCTGGCCATTGGTATTCTAGAAGTTAAAACAATTTTTACACTCTCAGCAATGTTATCTGTCATCCTTGATTGTATAAATCCAGGTGAAACGCAATTTAATGTAATATTTTTTTTTGCATATTCTATTGCCAAAGATTTGGTCATACCTATGATACCTGCTTTTGATGCGGCATAATTCGATTGTCCCAAATTTCCAGTATGTCCAACTATGGATGTAATATTTACTATTCTTCCATATTTACTTTTTAACATTTTTTTTATTGCATATTTACTTAATAAAAAAGTTGAAGTTAAATTTATATCAATTACTTTTCTCCATTCTTCATCTTTCATTCTTAGAGATAGGTTGTCCATATTGATTCCAGCATTGTTTATTAGAACATCTAATCCAGTTAATTGGGTTGAAGCATTATCTATAAATTTTTCAATTTTAGAATGATCTGAAATATCGAATTTTATAACATTAACATTTGGAAAATCTTTCTTTAATAAATCTAGCCTTTCTATATTTGTTCCTGTTGCCAAAACATTTCCTTCTAGGGAAACAAATTTTTTGACAATCTCTCTTCCTATTCCTCCTGTGGCGCCTGTAACTAATATTTTTTTGTTTTTAAAACTAATCATTCAATTTTATATTATTTAAATCCTCAAGTTTATTTATAGTATTTACATTAATTGTTTTGTCTATTCTTTTTACTAAGCCAGATAATACTTTTCCAGGGCCAATTTCAATAAAATTTGTAACTCCATTTTTTATCATATAAATTACACTTTCTCTCCAACGAACTGGACTTTCTATTTGTTTTATAAGTAAATCTTTTATTTTTTCTATTTCTTGAGTTTCTGATCCTGTTACATTTGAAATAATTACATTTTTTGGTTTTTCAAAATTTGTATTATTAATTTTATCTCTCATTATAGAGGTTGCTTTATTCATTAATTTACAATGAAATGGAGCACTTACTGGAAGTTTTATATTTTTAATTTTTTTTGTTTTTAAAGTCTCAATAAATTTATCTATATCCGAATTAAGACCACTCAAAACTATTTGTCCATTTGAATTGTCGTTTGCAATGTAACATTTATAATTACTTTGATTTTCTAACAAATTATTTATTTCTTTTATTTCTATGCCTAAAACAGCCACCATTCCACCTGTGCCCTTGGGTACAGCTGTCTGCATTGCTTTACCTCTTTCATTTAAAAGTTTTATTGCATTTTTGAAATCTAATGAGCCACTTGTGGCTAAAGCTGAATATTCTCCAAGTGAATGGCCAGCAAAATATTTTGCGTCTCCTAAATTAATATTGCTTTCTTTTTTAATCATTTCAAATATTGAGTAACTCGCTAAAAATATTGCTGGCTGGGTATTTTCAGTTAAATCTAAATCTTCTTTTGGACCCTCTAATATTATTTTGCTAATTGAGTAACCCAATACATCGTCTGCTTGTTTAAATAGATCTTTAACATAAGCGAAATTATCATGCAGTTCTTTGGTCATTCCAATTGACTGGGAACCTTGACCTGGAAAAATTACTGAAAACATAGAAAATATTATTAAATTTTAACGTTTTTTGTGTTGTAATTAAATTTTTATAATAGTATATCCCTTTTTTTTATAACA
>CAZABF010000039.1:0-7495 GCA_964483495.1 uncultured Candidatus Pelagibacter sp.
GATGTGGTATAGGTTTATGGGAATCGGCAGAAGTTAGGTTTAACCCAACTGGAAATGTAACTGTATTTACAGGTTCGCATAGCCACGGACAAGGTCATGACACAACATTTGCGCAAATAGCAGCCGATCAACTAGGAGTACCAATAGAAAATATTGAAATATCTCATGGCGATACTGATAAAGGTCCATTTGGATACGGAACATACGGATCAAGATCATTAACTGTAGGAGGAACTGCAATAGTTAAAGCTTGTGATAAAATAGTAGCAAAAGGCAAAAGAGTTGCTGCTAAAATGTTAGAAGTTAGCGAAGACGAAGTTGACTTTAAGAATGGAGAATTTGTAGTAGCTAAATCTAATAAGAAAAAAACAATTGGTGAAGTTGCTTTTGCTTGTTATTTACCTGGAACTTACGGAGAGCTAAAATCTCCTCTTCCAGAAGGAGAAGAACCTGGACTTAAAGAAACTTCTTTCTTTGATCCTGTTAATTTTTCTTTCCCATCAGGTTCACATATTTGCGAAGTAGAAGTTGATCCTGAAACTGGAGAAACAAAAGTAGTCAAATATACTGCTATGGATGATTTTGGAACAATTATTAATCCTTTAGTAGTTGAAGGACAAGTTCATGGTGGAGTAGTTCAAGGAATAGGACAAGCGCTTTATGAAAATTGTCACTATGACGATTCTGGTCAACTAGTTACAGCTTCTTATATGGATTATACAATGCCAAGAGCTGACAATTTTCCAGAATTCAATTTAGGATTTACTTGTACACCCGCAACAACAAACCCATTAGGAACAAAAGGATGTGGTGAAGCAGGAGCAATCGCTGCCCCGCCAGCGGTAATGAATGCTGTTATGAATGCTATTGGAACAGAAATTTCTATGCCTGCAACAGCGGAAAAAGTTTGGAAAGCTTGTAATCAAAATAAAAAAAAAAATTTGGAAGCAGCATAAGGAGAAAATATGAAAACATTTAATTACCACTCAGCAAAAGATGTAAAAGAAGCTTCAAAGCTGTCATCTTCTAAATCAGCTTACCTAGCAGGTGGAATGACAACTATTCCTTCAATAAAATTAGGTTTAGCAAGTTATAAAGATATTATCGATATAAAAGGAATAAAAAGTCTGTCAGGAATTAAAGTCAGCGGCAAGTCTGTAAAAATTGGAGCAACAACAAAGCATGTAGAAGTTGCTAATTCAAAAGATGTAAAAAAAGCAATACCATCTTTGGCTGCTTTAGCAGAAGGAATTGGAGATCCTCAAGTAAGAAATAGAGGAACAATCGGAGGATCTATTGCTAACAATGATCCGTCAGCAGATTATCCATCTGCATGTATAGCTTTGAATGCAGTTATTCATACAAATAAGAGAAAGATTGATGCTGAAAAATTTTTTAAAGGAATGTTCGAAACTGCTTTAAAGAGTGGAGAAATTATAGAAGCTATAGAATTTTCAATACCAGAAAAATCAAATTATCAAAAATACCCAAATCCAGCATCGAGATATGCTGTTGTTGGAGTTTATGTTGCTAAACATAAAAAGGTAATTAATGTTGCAGTTACAGGGGCAAAGCCTTGTGTTTATAATGATAAAAGTTTGGCAAAAGCATTATCAAATAAATTTTCATCTTCAGTGGTAGATTCAGTTAGAATTTCTTCATCAGGAATGAACTCCGATATACATGCATCTTCAGAATATAGAGCAAACATGGTAAAAGTGTTTGCAAAAAAAGCTGTTGAGGCTTGCTAGTAAACATTTATATTTTATCAAATGAAAAACTCATTTGATGAAAAAATTCTGGAAGAAGCAAATGACTGGATAGAAACTAATCAAAAAGTTGTTCTTGCAACTGTAATTCAAACTTGGGGATCATCACCCAGACAAGTTGGAAGTAGAATGATTGTTAATGAACAAGGAGATTTTTCAGGCTCAGTTTCTGGCGGCTGCGTTGAGTCTGCTGTAGTTAGAGAATGCATGGATTTAATTAAAGACAATAAACCATGTAAAAAAATTGAATTTAAAGTTTCTAACGAAAGTGCTTGGGAAGTAGGACTTGCTTGTGGTGGAGAAATTGAAGTATACCTAGAACAGATAAATTAAAATTTATGATTGAAATACACAAAAAATATATAAATTGGTGGAAAAAATTTTTAAATGTTTCTGATTATGGATTGCTTTGGATAAGTTTTGTTAAAGGTCTAATTATTGGATTGTTAATCTATCATTTTTTTATTGTTTAAGTGAAACATTCTCAACTTAAAGAAATAATTAAAAAGAAAGCTTCAAAGACAGAATTTGCAATTGTGACTAATCTTGAAAATGGTTTAAGTGAAATATATGAACCTGGAAAATCATTAAGCAAAGAATTTGAAATTCATAAAAAGCAAATTGATAATTTTTTTAAATTAAAAAAAAATGGAGTAATAGAAAAAACAGAAATATTTATTGAAACATATATTAGACCTATAAAAGTTATTATTGTAGGTGCAGTTCATATAGCTCAATATCTAGTAGATTTTGCAAAAAGTTTGAACTTTGAAATTTCTATTATAGATCCACGAGGCTATTTTGCATCAGAACAAAGATTTCCAGATATGAAAATTATTAACAAATGGCCAAACGAAGCTTTTAAAGAAATAGAAACAAATGAAAATTCTGCCCTAATTGCATTAACTCACGATCCCAAAATAGATGATCCAGCATTGCAACACGCTCTTAACAAAAAGTTTTATTACATTGGAGCATTAGGTAGTAAGAAGACTCATGAAAACAGATGCCAAAGATTAAAAGATGCAGGTTTTAGCAGTGAGCAAATTAATTCAATACATGGTCCAATTGGTATTAAACTAGGCGGAAGATCTGCTCCAGAGATAGCATTATCTATTATTGCCCAGCTAGTATCTGAAACTTACAAAAAATAAATGCAACAAGTATTTGAAGAAATAAAAATTAAAACCGAAGGACAAGGTTTTTACAATTTCACCGAAAGTACTTTAGATTGGATTGATAAACAAAAAATTCAAAATGGTATCTTAAATATCAATATATTACATACTAGCGCCTCTTTAGTTATTCAAGAGAATGCAGATCCAGATGTATTATATGATCTTAAAAATTTTTTTCACAAGTTAGTACCTATGGACACAAAATTGTACAAACATACTACGGAAGGCAAAGATGATATGCCTGCTCATATAAAATCAGCGCTTACTAATAATCAATTAACTTTAAGTTTGAAAAATAAAAAGTTAATTCTTGGAACTTGGCAAGGTCTTTATTTGTTTGAACATAGAATTGAAAATCAAACAAGAATACTATCACACCATTTAATTGGAGATTAAAAAATGATTAAAGCAATACTTTTAGCTGCAGGACAATCTAAAAGATTAAAAGACGAAAATAAATTAATTAAAAAATTTAAAAAAAAACCTTTAATTCAACATTCACTTTTAGCATTGGCCAAAAGCAAGATAAAAAAAATTGTGATAGTTCTTGGTTATCAAGATAAAAAAATAAAAAAAGTAATTAAGAAAAATAGAAAAAATATATTTGTGATAAATAAAAAGTTTAAACTAGGCATGTCTTCATCAATCAAAGCTGGATTAAGAAAAATAACAAAAAATGACAAAGGATTTATAATTGTTCAATCTGACATGCCTTTTATAAAAACTTCAGATATAAATAAAATTCATAGCTCTATACTTAAAAAAAAACATTTAGTTCACGCATTAAAATTCAAAAATAAAGTAGGTAATCCAATAGGTTTTGATATCTCAGTATTAAGCAAATTTAGAAAAATTAAAGGAGATGTTGGTGCTAAATTTATGGTCAAAAGATTAAAAAATAATACTAACTATATAAAAGTTTTATCTATTAAAAATTTTAAGGATTTTGATTATAAAAAAGATTTTAGTTAACTTGAATTGGATTTCCTTTTAACCATTCACTTTCTTCATTTTCATAATGCTCTTTTTTCCAAATAGGAGATCTTTTTTTAATTTCTTCAATTATATATCTAGAAAGAATATAAGTTTCTGCTCTATGAGGACAAGCAATTGCAATGATGATGCTTATTTCACCTAGTCCAACGTATCCTTTCACATGTTCAATATAAACTGCTTTATCTTTTATTTTTAATTTTTGATCTACTTCACCATAAATTTCTTCAAAACTTTTAATCACCAACTCATCGTGGCTATCATATGTAATTCCAGTTACTTTTTTATTTTTATTATTTTCTCTAACAGTTCCTTTGAAAATCAATGATGCGCCAAATTTAGATGAAGATATAAAATCTTCAGCCTTTTTAACCTCAATTTTTTCTTTTTTAAGATCTATTATTTTTCTATGAAGCATCAACCACCTCCAATAGGGGGAATAATTCCAATTTTTTGATCTTTCGTAATTTTATAATTTTCGGAAATAATATTATTATCTTCTGAGCAAAAAGCTGAAGTTTCAATTATTTTTTTATAATTTTCATTTCCTTTAAACTTTTCATCTACATAATTAATTATTTTTTTCTTTAAATCTTTAATTGAAATTTTTTTTTCAATATTAAATTCTAAAAAGTCTTTATCGCTTAGATCTCTACTTGCACCAAATAGTTCAAGTTTAACTTTCATAATTAAAAAATATTTTCTAAAAATTTAGGAAGTCCATCTGGGTTTGTCCACAATCCGCTCTTTCCGCCTTCTTTAATTAATAATTTAACATCATCAATTTTTAGATGTGGATTTACAATTTTACTTAAGTCGTAAATAGTAATTAGTGCAGCATTAACTCCCATAATTGCTTCCATCTCAACGCCTGTTTTTGCAACTGCCGATACAACACAAAATACTTCTAGAGAAAAATCTTCTTCGTGCATAATAATTTTAGTTGCAATGTGGTCTATTGGAAGTGGATGGCATAAAGGAATTAATTCACTCGTTTTTTTTACTCCCAAAACAGCAGAAACTTCAGCTAAAGTCACAGGGTCTCCCTTGGGCATTTGTTTATTCTTGATTAAATTAAAAACTTCTTTTTCAACATAAATTTTACCAGAAGCTAAAGCTCTTCTAAAAGTTTCTTTTTTTGACGAAACATCAACCATATTAAAAGAATTCTTTTTAAAGATTTCTTTCGCCCAATCTTTAAGCTCTTCTTGATTAATTATTTTTAAGTTACTCAATTATCCTCCTGTAGTTGATAAATTTTTTGTTAATCCTGTTTCTCCAAGTTCTAAATAATGAGATTCTTTTTTAAAATTAAGTTGTTTTAAAATTAAATCCTTTAACTCATCTAATTGATCATCTCTTTGAAGCAAGTGTCTAATACTTATCCCTGTATTTCCAAACAAGCACAATCTTAAGTCCCCTCTAGATGTAATTCTTAAACGATTGCAAGTTTTACAAAAATCTTTTGAATAAGGGGCTATAATTCCAAATTTACCTTTAAATTCTGGGTTAATGTAATTTAGAGAAGGACCCGCATCTCTTCCTAAAGTTTGTTGTATCCATTTATTTTTATTTAAGTAATTTTTAAATATACTTCCTGATACATGATATTTTTTGAAGTAGTCCGGGTTATCTCCCGTTTGCATTAGTTCTATACATCGAAAATCAACTTTATTATTCTTAATGAATTTGGACCATGCTTCAAAATCTTTTTCTGATGAATTAATCCCATTTAAAAGGACAGCATTAATTTTTATATTTTCAAAACCCTGATCTTGTAATTTATTTATACCTTTTAAAATTTCTGGAAGCCTATCATGGCCAGTTACATTTTTAAAAGTTTCACGATTTAAACTATCAACACTTATATTAATTCCGTTTAGTCCGCTATTTACAATATTTTTTGCTTTTTGATCTAAATGATAACCATTTGTGGTTATGAAAACTTTTCTGATTCCGGACTCATTTTTTAAAATTTTAATTATTTCAAAAAAATCTTTTCTGACAGTTGGTTCACCACCAGTTAATCTGATTTTACAAACTCCTAAATCAGAAAGACTTTTTGCTAATCGCTTTATTTCATTTATATGAAGAAACTTTCTGTTGTCACTTTTGTCGATTTGATAACCATTAGGGAGACAATATCCACATTTAAAGTTACAAACGTCAGTTATTGATAATCTAATATATCTAAATGTTCTACCGAAATTATCTCTAAGCATTTTGTTTAATTTTTTTTATTTTAAGTTATCATAAATAAAAAATTATATCATGGGCAAAATACTTACAAATGATGAGATAAGTCAATTTAAAAAGGATGGTGCAATATTTTTAAAAGGTAAATTTGATATTAGTTGGATTGAAAAGCTTCAAAATGGAATTAAAAAAGACATTAAAAATCCAAGCCCAAGATTTAAGTCTCATACACTTCAAAAGGGAGTTCCAGCTTATTTGGAAGATTATTGGACGTGGCAATTAATTCCAGAATTTAAAGACTTCGTATTTAACTCACCTTATGCACAAATGGCTTCAGAATTAATGTCAGCTAAAAAAATAAATCTTGTAATGGATAATTGGTTTTTAAGAGAAGGAGGATCTAAGTCTTCAACACCATTTCATCATGACATAAGTTATTTTGATATGGAAGGAACCATGTGTGTTCTTTGGTTACCGCTAGAACCAACAAAAAAAGAAGAAGGAATTTCTTTTATAAAAGGTTCTCATTTATGGAATAAATTATTTTTAAGAGTCTTATTTAAAGATGGTCACAAAATTGAAGGAAATGAATGTGTTATCAATGGCAAAAAATATGAAATACCACCAGACATTTTAGGAAACAAAGATAAGTATGAGTTTTTACAATGGGATTGTGATTTAGGAGATTGTATCATCTTTGATATGAGATCACTTCATGGAACTCTAAGCTTAACAATTCCAGATAAAACATTGAGCCGTTATACTTTAAGAGTAGCCAAAGAAGATGCAAAAATTAGTTATGTTGGTGATTGGACTAGCTACAATTACAGAAAAGCTATGCAAGAGGCTGGATATAAAAATGGAAACCCATTAGGTGGGAAAATGTTTCCAACCTTATACGAAGCTTGATAACTTTTAACTTTTAAGACTATAAGTTAAATTATTTATTTTCCTGGACCTTTATATGCTCCCGCTATTTTTGCAGCGTTTTCTGCAACTTCATTAATGTTAATTGCTTCACAAACTGCAATATCGCATAGAGCTCCACTAGCTTCTGTTGCCATTTTAATACCAGCGCCTTGTGCAAAAGTTCCTTCGAATACTGCTAAAAAATCATAAGGTCCTCTTAAACCAGTATATGAAACTAATTTGGCTCCAACAGCTTCAGCTGCAGTTCGAGCTGCCTGTGCTCTATCTGACTTTGGATCCTTGCAAAAACCTTGAAATCCCTGAGCAGTATATTTACCCAATGCATAAAATGTTGACATATTTACTCCTTTCTTAAAAAATATTATAACATTCTTAAATTAAATTTTTATTAAATAAGTTAAAATAATCACAACTTAAAATAGAAAAGGT
>CAZABF010000040.1:0-7200 GCA_964483495.1 uncultured Candidatus Pelagibacter sp.
TCTTTTTTGATTTTGAAATTGATCTTGGTTGTACTCAAACTGAATTTGGATTTGCAATGGGTATTCAATTATTGTTTTGGGGTTTGTTAGGTCCTGTTTTTGGAATAATTACTGATAAATATGGCGGAAGGATAGCTGTAATTATTGGATTTTTATTTTATTTAGCCGGCATCTATTTTTTAAATTATGGACCTAATACTGGTCCTTGGTTTATATTTGATATTGGAATACTTGTTGGAATAGGCTTAGGAGCTACCGCAATCAGTATTCCTGTTTCAATTGTAGCAAAACATTTTCCTTTAAATACCAGAACTATGGCAACTGGAATTGTCACTGCGGCAGGTTCTTTTGGTTATTTTATTTCTCCAATGTACACAAGATACACTTTGTTAGAATTTGGTTGGAACACAACATTAGTTATTTTTGGAATAATGATTATTCTTGGTTTGTTTATTGCATTTTTTATATCAACTCCAATGCAAGAATTTAAAAAAGAAAATGAAAATAATCAAACAGCTAAGCAAGCTATAAAAGAAGCTTTTTCAAATAAAAGTTTTAATTATTTAACATTGGGTTTTTTTGTTTGTGGTTGGCACATAGCTCTTGTTGCAACGCATATACCCATGCATATAAGAGACAATGGCTTAGAGGATTGGACAGCAACAGCAATTTTAGCATTAATTGGATTATTTAATATTTTTGGAACTTTAAGTAGTGGATATTTGTCTACAAGAATTAGTAAGAAAAAACTATTAAGTGCAATTTATTTATTAAGAGGTGTTTCGTTGATTTATTTTGTTTTTATGCCAGCAAGCATAATTAATTCACTAATTTTTGGAATAACTTTTGGTTATCTTTGGTTAGCTACAGTTCCTCCAACAAATGGAATAGTTGGCCATATATTTGGAACAAAATATATTACTTTGCTTTATGGATTTGTTTTTTTGAGCCACCAAGTTGGATCATTTCTTGGAGCTTATCTTGGTGGATTATTTCATGATTTATATGGTTCCCTTGATTATGCTTGGTACATTTCTATCGCTTTATCTTTATTTGCAGGCTTGATACATTTACCTATAAAAGAGAAAGCAATTGAAAGACAACAACTCGCACAATCTGAAATTTAATCCTTATTTAGAAAAACTATATCATTCTAATAAGTCTTTAATAATTTATAAAGTAAAAGATGGGTATAATTTATATACAGATTTTTCAAAAAAAATCATATTAACAAAAAAAAATATAAATAAATTTTTTTATTTATTTAAAAATAAAAAATTTAAAAAAGAGACTGATCTTTATATTGGTTTTTTTGGGTATGAAATTTTATGTAATCTTTTAAATATTAAATTAGTTAGTCAAAAAAAATTAAAATTTTACAAAGGTATATTTTATAAACCTGAAACATTGATTAAGATAAGAAAAGATATAAGAGTTTTTTCAACGATTAAAAACACAAAATTTAAAGAACATTTTAATCAGACAAAAATTTTAAGTCGATTTAAATTAAACATACATTATCCAAAATATAAAAAAATATTTGAACTCTTTTCAAAAAAAATTAAACAAGGAGAAACTTACCAAATCAAAATTTGCACAAAATATAAAAATAAATCAATAATTAACCCAGTTAATTTTTTCTGGAAATTGATGAAAATTAATTCATCACCAGAATCGTTTATGATTAGAGATAAAGATTTTTCAATTGTTAGCTGTTCTCCTGAAACTTTAATAGACAAAAGAGGTAAAACTATAATAACCAAACCTATAGCAGGCACTTTAAGGAAAAATAAAAAATTAAACAAAAATAAAGCCCTTAAATTCTTTAGGTATAACGACAAAGAAACAAAAGAACATAATATGATTGTTGATATGGAAAGAAGTGATCTTTCAAGGATTTGCATTCCAAATTCAGTAAGAATTTTAAAAAAAAAATATGTAGAAGAGTACAAACATCTTTTTCACTACGTAACAACAATTCAAGGAAGATTAATAAATAATGTAAACTTAAAAGATATAGTAAAATCCATGATGCCCGGTGGCTCTGTTATTGGCTGTCCAAAGATTAGAACTCTAGAACTTTTAAATAAACAAGAAAAAGAAGATAGAAATATTTTTACTGGAAGTTTTGGTTATATAAAATTTAATGAGGATATGAGATTTAATATAATTATAAGATCAATATTAAATTATAAAAGTATGTCAGAAATATCAGCTGCATCTGGAGTAGTATTAGAAAGTTCAGCTAAAAAAGAATTTAATGAAAATTTTATTAAAGCTAAATCTTTATTGGAGTTATACAAATGATATATATTATTGATCATCAGGACTCTTTTACTTGGAATATTGTTCATCAATTTTCAAAGTTTGATAAAGTATATTGCGCTAATTATTTTGATATTAATAAAAAAAAACTAGATCAGTCTAATGTAATTGTTTTATCACCTGGTCCAGGTTCTCCAAAAGATTACCCATTAACTTCGAAAATTTATAAAAAATATAAAGGAAAAAAGAAAATAATAGGAATATGTCTAGGTTATCAACAAATTTTATTTAATGAAAAGGGCAAAATAGTCCAACAAAAAAATATTTTTCATGGTTATCAATCAAAGGTTAAGGTTACCAAAGAAAGTAAATTATATAAAAAAAATAAAATTTTTAAAGTTGGCAGATATCATTCTTTAAAGTTATATGAACCTTATAAGTCAAATAATATAAAAATAACGATGAGATGTGCAAAATCAAATATTCCAATGGCCTTTGAGGATAAAAAAAATAATGTATATGGTTTTCAATTTCATCCAGAATCTTTTTTAACAGAAAATGGTCACTTTATTATTAAAAAAATCTTATCGTCATAAAGATCTAAAAGAAATTAAATTTAATGATCTTTGGAATGCTTATGGAGTTTTTACAACCATGAGAGTTATAGGAAAATCTGCAAAAATTTTATTTTATAAAGCTCATATTGATAATTTAATAAGATCATTAAAAATATATAAAATTTATAAAAAAAACTTAAAAAAAAATATTATTAAGTTAATCAGGATAAATCTAAAAAAAAATAAAAACTACGATCATTTATTAAGAGTTGCTTCAAACAATAAAATTATTTCTATCTCTTTACGTAAAAGGCCAGTACCCAAGAAAAATTTCAAACTTAAAATGATTAACTATAAAAGAGTACAGGCAAAATACAAAAATCTGAAATATAAAAAAATTTTGAAAATATTAAGTAAATTAGACACAGCAAAATTTGATATTGCTCTCTATAAAAATAAAAAATTATTAGAAACAGGTACATCAAACCTTTTATTTGTAAGCAATAATAAAATTTATTCACCAAAGAGAGACATTTATAAGGGTATAACCTTTAATTTTTTTAGCAAAAAGATGAAAATAAATTCTAAAGACATATTTGTGAAAGACCTTAATAATTATAATGAAATTATTCTTGTAGGGTCTGGAAAAGGAGTAGTTTCTGTTTCAGAAATTAAAAATACAATCTGGAAAAGAAAAAGTTTAGAAATTTATAATAGATTAATTGAAATTTATAATAATGAAATTTTTTATAGTTGATCTATTTTGTTAACTATACTAAATACGTTTTGAAAGGGAGAAAATCACAATGTTAACTGTTAATCCGTTTGCAGTTCTGGCTCAATCTGTGTCTCCTATTTATATGCAATCTTTTGTGATTTTAATGGTAGTACTGATTATTGTTGGAACCCTTTTAGATATTATTCATAAAAAAAATGTTAAATATTTTTTTGAAAATGCAAAAAAAGCAAAGTTATCTGCTACAAAAACCTTAACTACTGGCGAAAAAATATCTGTAATTTCTAAAACTATTGTTTCTGATATTGCCACAACATCAGAGTTAGGCGCTGGAAAAAGAAGAATAGCTCATTTACTTGGAATGTATGGAACTGTTTTATTCTGGTTTGGATCAGCAATAATGATTTTTTGTTACTCTAGTCTATCTTTGGACACACCATCTTTTTGGCCTATTATTTGGCATGTTGGTGCCATTATGACAGTTATAGGCGGAGGTTGGTTTTGGTTTTTTTTAAGAGTAGACGTTTATTCAGAAGCTCAACCCTGGTACAGAATCATAAAAGCAGATTTATTTGTACTTGCCCTTGTTGCATCTTCTTTAACTGGTTTAGTTTGGTCATATTTACAATCTTTAAATTTAAATGATAGATGGGATGATAAAGTATTTTTAGTATTATTTATTGTATCAAACCTTGTTTTATTTGGAGGAGTATATTGGTCAAAATTTGCGCACATGTTTTACAAACCTGGTGCTGCAATACAAAAAAATTTAGCAGAAGCTGATGGTTCAAGAGATAATTTACCGCCTGAAGCCGATGCACCTAAACAATTTGGATTAGGTATAAAAAGAGAAGAACCAAAACATTATTAATATGATACGGAAAGAAAAAAAATAAAATTATGTCAACTTTTGTATATATGACGCGTTGCGATGGTTGTGGTCATTGCGTAGATATTTGTCCCTCTGATATTATGCATATAGATGAAACTATTAGACGTGCAAAAAATATCGAACCAAATTTTTGTTGGGAATGTTTTTCATGTGTTAAAGCATGTCCAAATCATGCAATTGATGTTCGTGGTTATGCTGATTTTGCACCAATGGGACATAGCGTAAGAGTTAGAAGAGAAGAAGAAAAGGGTACAATATCTTGGAAAATTAAATTTAGAAATGGAACAGTAAAAGATTTTGTTTCTCCAATTACAACAAAACCATGGGGAAAATTTATTCCAAAACTTGCTGAAGGTGACAAACCAAAACAAGGCGAGATAAATTCTCAAATTCTTTATTTGGAACCTGAAGGTTTAAATACAAATAAAGAACTTCCTAAAGTTGAAAAAAGTGCATTTAAAAAAGGAGTTTATTATTAATGGCTAAAAAAACTATTTTTGAAGATTGTGATATTCTTGTTGTGGGAGGAGGCATGGCGGGAACTGGTGCTGCTTTTGAAGCTAGGCACTGGGGCAGAGATTTAAAAATTATTTGTGTAGAAAAAGCAAATATAGACAGAAGTGGAGCTGTCGCTCAAGGTTTATATGCAATCAACTGTTATATGGGAATGCAATGGGGTGAAAACCAGCCTGAAGATCATGTTCGTTATGCGCGAAACGATTTAATGGGATTGGTTAGAGAAGATCTTGGTTATGATATGGCTCGACATGTAGACGCAACTGTTCATATGTTTGATGAATGGGGACTACCTATGATGAGAAATAAAGAAACGGGTCGTTACCAACGTGAAGGCAAATGGCAAATAATGATTCACGGTGAAAGTTACAAACCAATCGTTGCTGAAGCAGCAAGAAAATCTGCAGATAAAATTTACAACAGAATAATGATTACACATCTTCTTATGGATGAAACAAAAGAAAATAGAGTAGGTGGCGCAGTTGGATTTAACATGAGAACAGGAGACTATTATGTTTTTAGAGCAAAAACTGTAATAGTTGCCGCTGGTGGAGCGTCTCACATTTTTAAACCTAGAGCTGTTGGTGAAGGAATGGGAAGAACTTGGTATGCGCCTTGGAGTAACGGTTCAGCCTATGCGCTTCCAATTGCCGTTGGAGCTAAAATGACACAAATGGAAAATAGAATTGTGTTATGTAGGTTTAAAGATGGTTATGGTCCAGTTGGAGCTTACTTTTTACATTTAAAAACTTATACCCAAAATGCTAACGGCGAAAATTATGAGAAAAAATGGTACGATAAAACTAAAGAATTGGTTGGAGAATATATAGATCACCACCCAACACCAACGTGTTTGCGTAATCATGCTTTTATACAAGAAATCATGGCAGGCGGTGGACCAATTCATATGGTTACAAAAGAAGCTTTTCAAGATCCACATTTAGAAACAGTTGGTTGGGAAAATTTCCTAGGAATGACTGTTGGTCAGGCTGTTGTTTGGGCATCACAAAACATTGATCCAAAATATACAAATCCAGAACTAACTACATCTGAACCATATGTAATGGGCTCACATGCAACTTGTTCAGGAGCCTGGGTTAGTGGACCAGAAGACATTGCTCCTCCAGAGTATTTTTGGGGTTATAATAGAATGACAACTGTAGAAGGCTTATTTGGTGCTGGAGATACAGTTGGAGGAAGCGCTCATAAATTTTCATCAGGATCATTTACAGAAGGTAGATTAGCTGCAAAAGCGGCTGTTAAGTATATTGAAGAAGAAAAAGCTAACGATATAAATGTAAGTGATAAACAATGTGAAGAGTTTAAAGAAATTATATTTAAACCTTTGGAAAATTACACAGTTGGAAGAAACGAAATTACTGGTGGAACTGTTTCTCCAAGCTATATATCGCCAATCCAAGGTCTTCAACGTCTACAGAAGATCATGGACGAGTATGTTGGAGGAATATCGTATAATTATATGACTAATGAAAATACTCTAAAAAGAGGACTAGAGTTGCTAGAATGGTTACAGGAAGACCTTGAAAAAGTAGGCGCTGAAGATTATCACCAGCTTATGAGAGCATGGGAACTTAAACATAGAACTCTTACATCTCAGTGTGTAACTGAACATACTCTTTTTAGACAAGAAACACGTTGGCCAGGTTACTACTATAGAGGGGATTACATGAAGCTAGATGATGAAAATTGGCATTGTTTAACATTATCAAGACGTGATCCTAAGACTGGAAAATTTACTATGGAAAAGGCACCCGTCTATCATATAGTTGATGAAAAAGAGAAAAAAGAAGCTTCATAAAGAGATAAATGAGTCTTCTAGACAAGTCTGACGAAGAAATAATAAAAATCGCCGAACCCATATGGGCTAACTTGGTAAAATCATCAAATATAAAAGACTATGGGGGTTTTACTAAAGATTTCTCATCTCATATGCTCTATGGGGCCAATGAGGTTGAGCTCGGTAAGCAATGGGCTAATAATGAACTCATATCCAAATTATCAGAAGGTTGTAAAGCTTTTGGCTGTCTCAAAAGGGGTCAGCATGTCACGATATTATTTAAACAGACCAGCACCAAGATATCTGGAGAGTTCTTGGGCCGACTTGTTTTAGGGGAGGAAGGTGGTTTGGTTAAGGTCTTTGGCGCTACAATCTTTTAAAAATTTTTTTTAATTTTTATTAAAATTTGCTTGCAAAATATTATAACTGGGTGTAC
>CAZABF010000041.1:0-7017 GCA_964483495.1 uncultured Candidatus Pelagibacter sp.
AAATAGCTATTGTTGTTATATTAGTTGTACTTCTTTTTGGTAGAGGAAAAATTTCCAGTTTAATGGGTGACGTAGCTAAAGGAATAAAAAGTTTTAAAAAAGGTATGTCCACTGATGTTAGTGATGAGGACACTCAGAAAAATATCTCTGAAAACCAAAGCACCTCTCAAAATCAAGATATAGATAAAAAAGAGTAATTCTAATGCCAACAATTGGCTGGTTTGAAATTTTAATTATAGTTGCTGTAGCAATAATTATTGTTGGTCCAAAAGATTTTCCTTTAATGTTAAAAAAAGTTGGATCTTGGATTGGAAGTGTAAAAAGATATGTTAATAACGTTCAAAGCGAAGTTAGATCTATTACAGATGATACAATTGATAAAAACTTAGATCAAGATACCAATATAAATACAAAAAAGGACAAAGATGAAGAAAAATCAGATTGAGGATGGTTTTTTTAGTCATCTTACTGAACTAAGAAAAAGATTAATTCACTCATTAATTGTTTTATCAGTACTATTTGTTATTTGTTATTATTTTTCAGAATATATTTATAGTTTTCTAGTAGACCCATATGCAGAAGCTGTAAAAGATGATGATATAAATAGAAGACTTATTTTTACAGCTTTACAAGAAACATTTCTCACCTATTTAAAGGTTTCTTTTTTTGGAGCATTTTTTTTTACCAGTCCCATTATTTTAATTCAAATATGGAAGTTTATTGCTCCAGGTCTTTATGAGGATGAAAAATCAGCAATAATGCCTTATCTAGTATTAACGCCAATACTTTTTTTATTAGGTGGTATGCTCGTATATTATTTGATAATGCCATTAGCTATAAAATTTTTTCTTTCCTTTGAAAGTTCAGGCTTAAACACTGCACTTCCCATTCAATTAGAAGCAAAAGTTAATGAATATTTGTCTTTAGTAATGAAATTGATATTTGCCTTTGGTTTAAGCTTCCAACTACCAGTAGTTTTAAGTTTATTGGCAAGAATTGGAGTTGTTGACTCTCAATTTTTAAAACAGAGGCGCAAATATGTTGTGGTAATTATATTTGCAGCTGCCGCAATTTTAACTCCGCCTGATCCAGTTACGCAAATAGGTTTGGCAATACCTTTATTATTATTATATGAATTATCTATTATATCAGTAAAATTTATAGAAAATAAAAATAAAGAAGAAAATGCATAATATTAAAGATATAAGAGACAATATTGATAATTTTAAAAATATAATTAAATCAAGAAATGTTTCTATAGATTTAGATCAAATCCTAGACCTTGATAAAAATAATAGAAAACTTATTCAGGAAAAAGAAACTTTCGAACAAGAAAAAAAGGAAATATCAAAAAAACAAGATAAATCATTATTTGCAAAATCTAAAGAAATCTCAGAAAAAATAATAACTATTAACAAAGAACAATCTTTAATTAAAAATGAATTAGACAATTTATTGTCTTCTATTCCTAATTTACCTTTAGAAGATGTTCCTATTGGTGTTGATGAAAATTTCAATAAAGAAATTTTAAAATCAGGCACAATAAGTAAATTTAGTTTTAAACCAAAATCTCATTATGAATTAGGAGAAAATTTAAAAATGTTAGATTTTGATTTAGCTACAAAAACTACTGGTGCAAGATTTGTTTTTGTAAAAGATCAACTTGCTTTATTAGAAAGGGCAATAGCAAATTTTATGCTCGACACACATACTCAAATAAATGGCTATAAAGAAATTTCTCCTCCATTAATGGCAAGTGATTCAGCAATGTTTGGTACCGGACAGTTACCAAAATTTGAAAATGATCAATTCGAAATTAAAGTTGATGAAAAAAGTGGTAGAAAATTTTTAATCCCTACAGCTGAAGTAATATTAACTAATGTAGTAAGAGATCAAATTTTAAATATTAAAGATTTGCCAATGCGTTTGGTAGCTTTAACTCCTTGTTTTAGAAAAGAAGCAGGTAGTTACGGCAAAGACACAAAGGGCATGATTAGACAACATCAATTTTACAAGGTTGAGCTAGTTAGCATTGTCGAAAATAATAAATGCCTAGATGAACTTGAAAGAATGACAAATTGTGCAACTATGATATTGGAAAAACTAAAATTGCCTTATAGAAAAATAGTTTTATCAACTGGTGATATGGGTTTTAGTGCTGAAAAAACTTATGATATTGAAGTATGGTTACCATCAGAGAACAAGTATAGAGAAATTTCTAGCTGTTCATCTTGTGGATCATTCCAAGCTAGAAGAATGAAATCAAGGTATAAAAATAAAAATAACGAAACTGCATTTGTTGGTACACTTAACGGAAGCGGTTTGGCAGTTGGAAGAACTCTTATAGCAATATTAGAAAACTATCAAAATTCTGATGGATCAATAACTATTCCAGAGACTTTAAAACCTTACATGAATAATTTAGAAAAAATTTCAAATAATTAGAGTTGTTTTAATAACTTAGATAGTATAGAAAACTTTTAATTTACAAAGGATTTTATGTCAGGATCAGGAATAGGACAGTTTATACCGCTAATTTTAATTTTTGTTATATTTTACTTTTTTTTAATTCGCCCCCAACAAAAAAAAGCCAAAGAACATAAGTTAATGGTTGAAAACTTAAAAAGAGGAGACAAAGTTATCACTTCTGGGGGAATTGTTGGCTCTATTGAAAGAGTGATAGATAACGATAAGGTTGAAGTTTTAATATCAGAAAATGTAATAGTAGAAGTCATTAAATCCACAGGAATACAAGCATTAGCAAGTAATACCGAAACAAAAAAATAACATTAAAATTAAGTGTTATACTTTTCAAAATTAAAGATTATTTCAGTTTTAATTTTTACTATAATACTTTCATATTTTTCCATATCTAACTTCACAAAATTCGATGACAATTTTTTTAGCAGAAATATAAATCTTGGTTTAGATTTACAAGGTGGATCTTATTTATTGTTAGAAATTGATAATTCACCAGTTATTGAACAAAAGTTACAAAATAAATTAATTCAAATTAAAAATTTTTTAAAAGATAAAAATATCTTATACAAAAATTTTAATATCATAGATAATAAAATCATATCTTTTGAAGTTGATAATGAATTTATTGATTCTGCAGTTTCACTATTCGAAGGTAAAAATAGTGAAATCAATCCTTATTACGATCAATTTAAAACAAATCAATTTGAATTGCTAATTAATAATAATAATATTCAATTGTCTTATTCAAAATATGGATTGGTTCAATTAAAATCATCATCACAAAATCAAGCTATTGAAATTGTTAGAAGAAGAGTTGATGAAATTGGAACAAATGAACCTAATATACTTAAAAGGGGTAATGACAGAATATTAGTTGAGCTACCTGGTCTAGACAATCCAGATAGAATTAAAACTTTATTAGGAAAAACGGCAAATCTTACTTTTAGATTTGTCACTCAAAATGAAGAAGAAAGTTTTGGTACCGAAAAAATTTCTTTCCAAGATGGAACTGACTTCGCAATAATAAGTAAAAGAATAATACTTAGTGGAGATAACTTGGTTGATGCACAGCCTCGTATGGATAATCAATCAAACCAAACTGTTGTTTCTTTTAGTCTGGATAGAGTGGGAGCAAAAAAATTTGCTAAAGCTACATCATCGGGTGTTGGAAAAAAATTGGCTATTATATTAGATGGAAAAATTATTAGTGCCCCAAATATTGTAGAGCCAATAATTGGTGGATCTGGTCAAATAACTGGTGATTTTACCTTTCAAACAGCTACAGATTTAGCATTACTTTTAAGATCGGGAGCCTTACCTGCTCCAATGAAAATTATTGAAGAAAGAACAGTTGGTCCAGATTTAGGTCAAGATTCAATAAATGCTGGAATATTATCTTTAATTATCGGTTTTGTTTTAGTGGTACTTTTTATGTTAGGTAAATATAAAATTTTTGGATTAATTGCCAACATAACTTTAATATCAAATTTATTATTGTTAATAGGCGTATTAACTCTATTTGAAGCAACATTAACCCTTCCAGGAATTGCAGGAATAATTTTGACAGTTGGTATGGCAGTAGATGCCAATGTTTTAATTTATGAGAGAATTAAAGAAGAAATTAGAAATGAAAATAATAAAATTCTTGCATTTGACAGTGGATACTTAAAATCAAGATCAACAATTTTAGATGCTAACATTACAACTTTAATTGCAGCTGCAATATTATTTGTTTTAGGGTCGGGACCTGTAAAAGGGTTTGCTCTAACTTTAGGTGTCGGGATTTTGACCACTTTATTTTCAGTATATTTTATAGCACGATTAATGACTGCATTATATGTCATTAAAAACAAAGATAAGGAAAAGTTAATATAATGGAAAAGAAAAATATTCCTTTTAATAAATTTTATAAACTATTTAATATTTTGTCATTATCCTTAATATTGATTTCACTATTATTATTAATATTTAAAGGGTTGAATTATGGTGTGGATTTTAAGGGTGGAACATTAATTGAAGTAAGAAGCTTAGACAAAACATTAAATATTTCAGATTTAAGAAAATCATTTAATGATTTAAATCTTGGAGATGTTACAGTCAAAAAGTTTGGCAATGATATTGATTATGTTGTTAAATTTGAAAAAAAACAATCCATAGAGGAAAATTTTATTGAAAATATTAAAAATGAATTAAAAAAAGACATTGGAAACATTTTTGAATTTAGAAGAGTTGAAAGTGTTGGTCCAAAAGTTAGTGCTGAATTATTAAAATCTGGCGTTATTGCTATAGGATTATCATTGGGAGCTATGCTTATATATATTTGGATTAGATTTGAATGGCAATTTAGTCTCGGTGCAATTGTTGCATTATTTCATGATATTATAATTACTCTTGGTTTCTTTTCTTTGTTAAATCTTGAGATAAATTTATCTATAGTAGCAGCAGTACTTACAATTGTAGGTTATTCAATGAATGATACAGTTGTAATTTTTGATCGTGTTAGAGAAAATTTAAAAAAATTTTCAGATATCAAAATTTATGAAATTACAAATATTTCAATTAATGAAACATTATCTAGAACAATAATTACATCAATAACAACATTGCTTGCTCTTTTGTCTATATTTATATTTGGCGGTGCTATTCTAAAAGGTTTTTCTTTTGCAATGATACTTGGAGTTATAATAGGTACATATTCTTCTATATATATAGCTAACCCTATTTTAGTAAGATTGAATGTCTCTCAAAAAACTATCTTAAAGGAAGAAGAATAATTAAATTAATACAAGTTTTGTGCTGCTACCATTGACAACAACATAGGTAGAGAAAGAAGAGTGTTGGTTCTTGATGCAATTAATGCTTTTTTCGCAGCGACTGGTTTTTCTTCGGGTGTTGTTTCAACAATTCCCAAAACTTTTTTTTGATTTGGCCAAATTATAAACCAAACATTAAAAGCCATAATTAAACCTAGCCACATACCTATACCTATAGCTGTATATTTTCCACCACCACTACCTATTCCTAGTGTCATAGCTTCATGAATATATTCATTAAGATAAGCAACTATTAAACCCGTAAGTATTGTTGCAAAAGCTGCCCATCTAAACCAAAATAGTGCAGCAGGCGCTATGACTTTTGTAATAGCAGGTTTTTGTTCGTCAGTTATTTTTGACATATTTGGTACTTGAACAAAATTAAAATACCACAACAAACCGATCCACATAACTCCAGCCACAACATGAAAATATCTAAATAGCCAACTCCAAAATTGTTGATTTATTGCAAAACCACCATTTCCAAAAAACAAAAATAAAAATAAAAGCACTGCTAAAATTATAGATGCGTGCATTACTTTTGATAATGAACTAAAAAAATCACTCATAACTATCGTCTATATACACTAATTAAAAAGTTTTATTAAGCAGTTTTTTTAAATTTATTGTTTAAAATATTTTTAAGAAACTGCCCTGTATAGCTATCTTTTTTATTGCAAATTTCCTCAGGTTTTCCTTCAGCGATTATTTGACCACCTTTAACTCCACCTTCAGGCCCCATATCTACAATGTAATCTGCTGTTTTTATTACATCTAAGTTATGTTCAATAACTACAACTGTGTTTCCAATAGCAACAAAAGTTTGTAAAATTTCTAATAGTTTTTTGATATCATGTTGATGCAAACCCGTTGTTGGCTCATCTAATATATACATGGTTCTACCTGTTGATCTTTTTGACAACTCTTTAGCAAGTTTAATTCTCTGTGCCTCACCACCAGAAAGAGTTGTAGCTTGCTGGCCTATTTTTATATAACCAAGTCCTACTTTCTTTAATGTTAATAATTTTGATCTTATATTAGAAATGTTCTCGAAATATTCACATCCTTCGTCTACAGTCATATTTAATACATCGGCTATACTTTTGTCTTTAAATTTAACTTCCAAAGTTTCTCTATTGTATCTAGTTCCTTTACATTCATCGCATTGAATATAAACATCGGGTAAAAAGTGCATTTCATAAGTAATGACTCCATCACCTTCACATGCTTCACATCTTCCACCTTTGACGTTAAATGAAAACCTGCCAGGTTTATATCCTCTGCTTTTAGATTCTGGTAAAGCTGTAAACCAGTCTCTTATTGGACCAAATGCTCCAGTGTATGTTGCTGGATTAGATCTTGGGGTTCTGCCGATTGGAGACTGGTCTATATCGATAACCTTATCTATTAATTCAATTCCTTTAAACCCTTTGAAAGGCTTAGGAATTTTTCTTGATTTATTATTATTTAAAGTAAGGTTTAAAGCATTATATAGTGTTTGCAAAATCATAGTTGATTTTCCACTACCTGACACACCAGTAACACAAGTCAAATTCCCTAAGGGAATTTTTAAATTAACATTTTTTAAATTATTACCAGTAGCTCCATTTATTTCTAAAAATCTTCCATTTTTAGCAAGTCGTCTATTTTTTGGTATAGGAATGAAATATTTATGAGATAAATATTTTCCTGTAATACTTTTTTCACTTTTTGTAATGTCTTC
>CAZABF010000042.1:0-6893 GCA_964483495.1 uncultured Candidatus Pelagibacter sp.
GAAAGAAAATATCAACATCCAGTATTAAAAAAAGTAATAAAATCTAAAAAAAAATACAGTGTTCATGATGAAAACAATAAATATAAAAATGGCGACAAAGTTTCAATAATAGAATGCAAACCATATTCAAAAACAAAAAAATTTGAAGTACTAGGAGATACAAAGTGATACAGGTACAAACAGAACTATTAGTAGCGGACAATACAGGTGCAAAAAGAATTGAGTGCATAAAAGTACTTGGTGGATCAAAGAGAAGATATGCAGGCATTGGTGATACTATTGTTGTTGCTGTAAAAGAAGCCATACCAAAAGGTAAGGTTAAAAAAGGAGACGTGCATAAAGCTGTTGTTGTAAGAGTAAAAAAAGGAATACACAGAAATGATGGATCTAAGGTAAAATTTGATAACAATGCAGCAGTTTTAACTGATGACAAAGGCGAACCTATTGGAACAAGAATTTTTGGTCCAGTAACGAGAGAGCTTAGAACTAGAGGACAAATGAAAATAATTTCACTTGCTCCAGAGGTACTTTAATGATTATAAAAAAAGGTGATAAAGTAAAAATTTTAACCGGCAAAGATAAAAAAAAAGATGGAGAAGTTATTGAAATAGATAGGCAAAACAATCGAGCAAAAGTTAAAGGAATAAATATTGTTAAAAAACACATTAAAGCAACTAAAGAAAAAAAAGGCGGAATAGTATCTAAAGAAAATTTTATAAATATTTCAAATTTATCAATATTTGAAAAAAATAAAAACAAAACAAAAGAAGTAAAAAAATAAAAATGGCTAGATTAAAAGAATTATTTACTAAAGAAATTAAACCAAATTTAAAAAAAGAATTTGGATATAAAAATCATTTTATGGTTCCGCAAATTCAAAAAATTATATTAAATATGGGCTTAGGTTTGGATGGAAATGATGCAAAAATACTTAAATCAAGTCATGATGATTTAGCAGCAATATCAGGGCAAAAACCTGTAGTAACAAAATTTAAAAAATCTATAGCAAATTTTAAAACAAGAAAAAATACAAACGCAGGTTTAAAAGTAACTTTAAGAAAAGATAGAATGTATGAGTTTATTGATAGATTGGTAAATATTGCTTTACCAAGAGTTAAGGATTTTAGAGGTCTTTCTCCGAAAGGATTTGATAAGTTTGGAAATTATACATTCGGGATCAAAGAACATATAATTTTTCCAGAAGTAAATTTTGATAAGGTTGAAAAAATTAGAGGTCTAGATATTACAATAGTAATTAAATCAATTAAAAAAGAGGACAGTTTTGGTTTGTTAAAAAAACTAAATTTTCCATTTAGAGATATGAGGAATAATTAATTATGGCAAAGCTAAGCTCAATAAATAAAAATAACAGACGAATAAAGCTAGCTAACAAGTTTTATGAAAAAAGAAAAAAATTAAAAAAAATTATTATGGATAAAAAATTACCATTAGAAGAAAGATTTAGAGCACAACAAAAATTGTCAAAATTACCAAGAAATTCAGCAAAAGTTAGAGTAAGAAATAGATGTCAAATAACTGGTAGACCTCACGCTGTTTATAGAAAATTAAAAATTTCAAGAATTGCATTAAGAAAATTAGGCTTAGAAGGAAAAATACCAGGAATGGTTAAATCAAGTTGGTAGAAAGGAAATTATGAGTTTAAATGACCCGATAGGTGATATGTTGGCTAGAATAAAAAATTCGCAGTCAAGAAATCATAAAAAAGTTGAATTACCTTCTTCAAATTTTAAGATTAAAATTGCTGAAGTTCTTAAAAATGAAGGTTATATAAAAAATTATCAAGTTTCTTCAGAAGAAAAAAAATTTAAATTAGAAATTGAATTAAAATATAATTATGGATCTCCAGTAATTAGCGCAATCCAAAGAGTGTCAAAACCAGGAAGAAGAATTTTTTCAAGTGCAGAAAGTTTGCCAAAAATTAACAATGGCCTTGGCATTGCAATTGTATCTACCCCAAAAGGTGTAATGACAGATATTGATGCAAGAAAGCAAAAAATAGGTGGAGAAATTATTTGTAAGGTATTTTAATGTCAAAAATAGGTAAAATTAATATTTCAATTCCAGAAAAAGTAAAAGTTGTATTAACAGGCAATCTTTTGAATGTTGAAGGTCCTTTGGGAAAAAAATCATTAAACATAGACACTAATGTGTTTGAATTAAAAATTGATGAAGGAAAATCTGTTTCAATAAAACCAAAAAATTTGAATCAAGATACGAAACGTCTGTGGGGAATGAATAGAAGTTTGCTAAATAATGCAATAATTGGAACTAGTAAGGGTTATTCAAAAACACTAGAACTATCAGGTGTTGGATATAGAGCTTCAATAAAAGGCAAACAATTAAGTATGCAGCTAGGATTTAGCCATGATGTTAACTTTGATATTCCAGATAGCGTAAAAATAATTGTTGAAAAACAAACAATTGTAAAAATAAGCGGAAGTGACAAGCAAGAAGTTGGAATGATTGCATCTAAAATAAAATCATTTAGACCACCCGAACCATATAAAGGAAAAGGAATTAAAGAACAAGGCCAATATATATTAAGAAAAGAAGGTAAGAAGAAATAATGAAATTAACAACTAAAGAAAGAAAAAAGTTTCGTGTTAGAAGTAATCTAAAAAAGGTATCTAGCAAAGAAAGATACAGATTAAGCGTTTCTAGATCATCAAAAAATATCAGCGCTCAAATTATTGATGATAACAAAAATATTACAATTTTATCCGCTTCATCAAAAGATAAATCTATTAAATCTCTTGATAAAAAAAATAAAACTGAATTATCACAAGTTGTTGCTGAAAATTTAGCCAAAAAAGCTGCGGAAAAAAAAATAACTAAAATTTATTTTGACAGAGGATTGTACAAATATCATGGAAGAGTAAAAATTTTTGCTGAAACATTAAGAAAAAATGGAATGGAATTTTAATTTATGGAAAAAAACGAAAAAAATAATGAGTATTTAGAAAAATTAGTACACATAAATCGAATTACCAAAGTAGTAAAAGGTGGTAGAAGATTTGGATTCTCGGCTTTAGTTGTTGTTGGGAACCAAAACGGTAAAATTGGAATTGCTCACGCAAAAGCAAAACAAGTTCCAGATGCAATTAAAAAAGCTAACGAACTAGCAAGAAGAAATTTAGTTCAAATTCCATTAAGAGAAGGTAGAACAATACACCATGATATTTATGGAAAAGATGGTGCAGGAAAAATTAAATTAAGATCAGCACCAAAAGGCACAGGAATAATAGCTGGCGGCCCAGTAAGAGCTGTATGTGAGGTATTAGGAATTAAAGACATAGTAGCCAAATCTTTAGGAACAGCAAATCCTCATAATGTAATAAGAGCATGTTTGAAGGCCCTTTTAAAACAAAATTCACCAAAAAACATATCTATGATAAGAAATAAAAAAATATCAGAAATTATTGAAAAAAGAGGATAGTGACTAATTTAAATTCGACATCGCAAGTAAAAATTAAAAAAATGAGAGTAGGTCGTGGCATTGGATCAGGTAAAGGAAAAACTTCAGGTCGAGGTGTAAAAGGTCAAAAATCTAGAAGCGGTGTAGCTATCAAAAGTTTCGAAGGTGGACAAATGCCTTTGTACAGAAGATTACCAAAAAGAGGATTTAACCCTTTAAAAAAAGAAAAAATTGCTATTATAAATTTAGACAAGATTCAAAATTTAATCGAAACAAAAAAAATAAATAAAGATACTGAAATAAATATTGACTTGTTAAAAAAAACAAAAATTATAAGCAAATCATATCATAAAATTAAAATACTTGGATCAGGTGAAATCAAAGATAAAATTAACTTAAGTGTAGACTTTATATCTAAGTCAGCAAAAGAAAAATTAGAAAAAGCTGGTTCAACCATAAGCCTAAAACAAAAAAATTAAATTTATATGAGTGAATCTTCTCAGTCTCACGATTTAAGAAATAGAATTTTTTTTACATTATTTATTTTATCAATTTACAGATTTGGTACATTTGTTCCAATTCCTGGAATTGACCCTGAGCAGCTTCAAAATATGATGCAGAGTAATCAAAAAGGATTACTAGGAATGTTTAATGTTTTTGCTGGAGGTGCAGTGAGTAGAATGGCAATTTTTGCACTAGGGATAATGCCATATATTTCTTCATCAATTATAGTTCAATTACTTACTGGAGTTTCAGACTATTTTAAAAATCTAAAAAGCCAAGGGGAGATTGGAAGACAAAAAATTACTCAAATAACGAGATATGGAACTGTACTATTGGCAACAGTTCAGGGTTATGGATTATCAGTAGGACTAGAATCTTCTGCAAATTTAGTAATAAACCCAGGTATGTTTTTTAAAATTACAACAGTAACTACAATAGTAGCAGGAACAATGTTTTTAATGTGGCTGGGTGAACAAATAACACAAAGAGGAATTGGTAATGGAATATCACTTATTATATTTTCAGGAATTGTAGCTGAAATTCCAAGAGCATTAGTTACAACTTTTGAACTAGGTAGAACAGGAGCAATATCTACAGCTATGATAATTTTTATATTCATTTTATTAATTGCTACAATAATGTTTATTGTTTTTATGGAAAGAGCTTTAAGGAAAATTTTAATTAATTATCCAAAAAGACAAATGGGTAACAAAATTTATGGAGGCGATTCCTCGCATTTACCTTTAAAAATAAATTCTGCAGGAGTAATACCTGCTATATTTGCATCAGCTTTACTATTGTTACCAGTAACTTTTTCTAATTTTAATGCTTCACAAAATGAAACTTTTCAAACAATTGTGTCTTTCTTTTCACAAGGTCAACCTCTTTATATGATTTTATATGCGTCAGGAATTATATTTTTTACTTTTTTTTATACTTCAATAACTTTTAACCCAACTGAAACAGCAGAAAATTTAAGAAAATATGGTGGATTTATACCTGGCATAAGACCAGGTGAAAGCACTGCATTATATATTGACAACATATTAACAAAACTAACTACAATAGGTGCATTATATTTAACATTAGTTTGTTTAATGCCGGAATTTTTAATTGCTAATTATCCAATACCTTTTTATCTAGGAGGAACTTCAATATTAATAGTTGTAGTAGTTGCTATAGATACAGTTACTCAAATACAAACAAGACTAATGAGCTCACAATATGAGCAACTTATAAAAAAAACAAAATTTGGTAGATAAAAAATAAAAGTGAATATAATTCTGTTCGGTCCCCCTGGAGCTGGAAAAGGTACACAGTCTCAATATTTAGTTGAAAGTTGTAATTACACACAAATTTCAACAGGTGATTTACTTAGAGACGAAATAAAAAAAAATACAGAACTTGGTAAAGAAATTTTATCCAAAGTTGATATTGGCGATTTTGTAAATGATGAAATTGTTAATTCTTTAATAGATGAAATTGTTTCGAAAAAAAAATATCATAATAAATTAATTTTTGATGGATATCCTAGAAATATATTTCAAGCAAAAAATTTAGATAACATTATGTCAAAAAATAACCAATCAATAGGAGCAATAATTTATTTAGATGTAACTAGGGACATAATTGAAAAAAGAATATTGGGTAGAATAGTTTGTGAAAAATGTAACGTAACATTGAATGAATACCTTGATAACGAACAAATTAAAAATCATAAATGTGGTAATGAGTACCTAAAAAAAAGAAAAGATGATAACTCAAAAACTATCATTAATCGTTATGATACTTTTGTAAAAGAAACCAATCCACTTCTAGATTATTATTCAAAAAAAACTACTTTTTATAAAGTAGATGCAAGCGTTAAAATCGAAGAAATAACAGCTAAAATAGCAGAAATTCTAAATGTATAATGCATTGACTTTGAAAAAACTTCTTATATAAAAGGCTAAATTTTAACTTCAATATTATGGCACGAATAGCAGGTGTAAACATTCCTCAAAATAAATTAGTTCATGTAGGACTTACATATATTTACGGAATTGGTGATAAATTTTCTGATCAAATTTGTAATTCTTTAGAAATACAAAAATCAACAAGAGTTAACCAATTAACCGATGATCAAATTTTAAAAATAAGAGAATATATTGATAAAAATTTTACAGTAGAAGGTGATTTAAGAAGAGAAAATTCTTTAAGTATAAAAAGATTAATTGATTTAGCATCATATCGAGGATCAAGGCATAGAAAAAAACTTCCAGTTCGTGGCCAAAGAACAAGATGTAATGCAAGAACCAGAAAAGGAAAAGCAATAGCTATTGCAGGTAAAAAACTAACACCACTTAAGAAATAAAATTATTTAATTAATGAATAAAGATAAAAAAATTAAATCAGAGCAAAAAGATCAAGTTGAAAAAGTAAAAACTATTAAAAAAAGCTCTTATTCAAAAAAAAAGAAAGCTAAAAAAAATATTCTAAATGGTATAGCATATGTTCAGTCAACTTTTAATAATACTATTGTTTCAATAGCTGACATTAATGGAAATATTATTTCTTGGGCATCTGCAGGTCAAAAAGGATTTAAAGGTTCAAGAAAATCAACTCCATATGCAGCTCAAGTTGCAGCTGATGCAGCTGCTGCAAAAGCATTAGAAGTTGGAATGAGAACTTTATCTGTTGAAGTAAAAGGTCCGGGATCTGGAAGAGAAACTGCTTTAAGAGCACTACAAGCAAGAGGATTTAAAATTCTTTCTATTAAAGATACAACACCTATGCCCCATAATGGAACAAGGCCACCAAAAAAAAGGAGAGTTTAAATGGAAGCTACTAACGTAAATATCAAAAATTGGAAATCACTCATTAAGCCAGGAAAACTTGATATTAAATTAAGTGACGATAAATCATATGCAAAAATTATAGCCGAACCTTTAGAAAAAGGTTATGGATTAACTTT
>CAZABF010000043.1:0-6757 GCA_964483495.1 uncultured Candidatus Pelagibacter sp.
GAAATTTTTCCTCTACCAAAAAGAAGTACAACTAATATAACAACAATAGCTATTTGCCAAAATCCTATACTCATACCAGTGTTATAAACATATTATATAAT
Organism: uncultured Candidatus Pelagibacter sp.; assembly: GCA_964483495.1. Taxonomy (GTDB): domain Bacteria; phylum Pseudomonadota; class Alphaproteobacteria; order Pelagibacterales; family Pelagibacteraceae; genus Pelagibacter. The sequence continues at coordinate 102 of CAZABF010000043.1, forward strand.
AAATAAAGATATTTCTATTTATCATTATCATTTTTAAGAGTGCTACTTAGCATTTCATCAATATCAGAGTATATATTTTCCTTTTTTTCCTCTTGTTCCTTATAAAATTTACCTGTTCCAAAAATAGTTGAATCAACATTGGCTGTGTCTATAAGACCTGCTGTTCCAAGTTCATCTATTGTAGGAAGATCTGATAGTTTTTGTAAATTAAAATGACTTAAAAATTCCTCTGTAGTACCATATTGAATTGGTTTTCCAGGAACATCTTTTCTCCCTTGAGTTCTGACCCAATTTAATTCCATTAGTATCTCAAGTGTATTTGTTCCAAAAGCTACTCCTCTTATTTCTTCAATTTCAGCTCTTGTTACTGGCTGATGATAAACAATTATAGACAAAGTTTCTATTGCTGCTTTAGATAATTTTTTTTCAACAGTTTTTTGTTCAGACATCAATCCGGACAAGCTTTCAGAAGTTCTAAAAGACCATTTTTTAGAAATACAAACTAAATTAATTCCTCTATTTTTATAAATATTCTGTAGTTTGTTAAGAATATTTAAAACATTAACTTTTTTTGCTACTTTAGATTCAATGGTATCTATATCCAAAGGTTCAGCTGCAGCAAATAAAATTGCTTCAACTTCTTTTTCACCATCACTTAAAGATGAAGGAAAATTTACAATATTGTCTTTCTTTAATTTTTTCATTTATTTTCCTTAATAAAAATATCATCAAATAAATTATTTTGCTTAATTAATACATTGCCTTCCTTGGCTAGTTCTAATGATCCAGAGAATATTCCTGCTTTGCCAGTTCGTTTAAAATTTTTTGATTTAGAAAAATCTATTGGTAGTAATTCATTAATATTTTTCCAATCATTTAATTTTCCAAAAAATTCTTTAATTCTTTTAATTCCTTCTTCAGTAGTAAAAACAGGAAGTTTGGGGATATTCATTTTTTGAAACTCTCTAGACATTATTATTGATGAATAAGACTTAAAAATTTCATACATAGTAAGAGAGTATTTTGTACTGTATATTGATTTTATTTTTCCTCTTATGCCTCTCATAAAAATATCTTTTCCTAATCTTTTTCTTTTTAACATTTGATCAGATAACAATCTAATTAGTTCAAGTTTTTTTAATTGAAGTTTGAGCTTTTCAGCTACTTCTAAGGCCTTAAACTCTTCCTCATCAGTTTCTGGTAATAATAGTTTGGACTTTAAATAAGTTAACCATGTAGCCATTAATAAATATTCTGAAGCTATATCTAAATTAATTTTTTCTTTTGATTTAATAAAATCAAGAAATTGATCAACCAACGCTGTAATAGAAATCTTTTCAAGATCAACTTTTTGAGATTTCGCTAAGTCCAATAAAACTTCTAAAGGTCCATTGAAATTATTAAGGTTTACATTAAATGAAACAGAATCATTCATAATTTACATTATCTAATTATATTCAACAATTGCGATGTTTTTTTTATAATAAAGTCACTTAATAATGGAGATTTTTTAGCTACCGTTAACATTTCATCATATTTTCCATTGCAATGCAAAACTAAATTACAGCCAGCATTAAAAGCTTGAGTTGTATTTTTTGATATAGAATATTTTAAAGCTTTCATTGATATATCATCGGAGATTATTAAGTTTTTAAATCCTATTTTTTTTCTAATTATATTGATGATTTTTTTTGAATGAGTGGCAGTATTTTCTTTATCTAAAGAAGTATAAAGTATATGAGCTGTCATAGCTAAGAAAGCACTTTGCTTTTTAAATGGAAAAAAATCTATTTTGTTTAATAAATCAATATTATGATTAACTATAGGTAATTTATTGTGACTATCAACTTTGGATAAGCCGTGACCTGGAATATGCTTTATAACTGTACATATGTTGTTTTCATGAAATTTATTTATACAAATTTTGCCTAATCTAGAAACTAAATATGGATTAGATGAAAATGATCTATTTCTAATAATTTGATTAGTGGTATTTCTTCTAACATCAAGTACGGGTACCGTGTTTATGTTAATACCTAGTAAATTCAACAAATAGGAAATTTGCTTAACATATATATTATAATAAATATAAAATTTTTTTTTATCTTTTATATATAGGTTGCCAAAAAATTCTGCAGAAAAGATTGAATTATCAATAAATTTACTTAATCTAGATACTTGACCCCCTTCTTCATCAATTAAAATAGGATAATTATTATCTTTGAACAATTTCTTAATATGTAAAGTTAATTTTTGAGTCTGTGCAATTGATTTAATATTTCTAGAAAATAATATAACTCCCCAAGGTTTATATTTATTTAAAAAAAAAATTTCTTTTTTGTTTAATTTAGTACCTTTAATACCTGTAATAAAACATCTTTTTTTATTAATCATTTTTCAATAATTCCCAAAAATGGTATTTTTTTTTCTTTTTATTTTTTTGATATTCGACATATTCAATAATATCATTTGTATCACTTTCTAATGTAACAAGGTTTTCAGAAAATATATTTATTTTTTCTTCTATTGTGTTTAATGATCTATATGATTTTTTTTTATATTCATCAGAAAAATAGTATCTTGAAACAAAAAAAATAAAAAAAAATATTATTATTATATAAAAAACATATTTCAGTTCTTTAATCATTACATTTTTTCTGGAGTATTGACTCCCAAGATGTTCATTCCTAATTTTACAACAATAGAAATAATTTTCAAAAAAACTAGTTTATCATCTGAAATTTTATTATCTTTATCAATAAATCTTTTTTCTACGTCATCTTTACCTTTATTCCAATAAGAATGAAACTCAGAAGATAATTCATATAAATAAACTGGAATTCTGTGAGGCTCTAATTTGTTTGAAGAAGTTTCCAAACATCTAGGCCATTCAGAAACTTTTTTTAAAATTTTAATTTCATCATTTGAATAATTATAATTTTGATTTTTAATTTTTAAATCATCATTGATATTCAAGCCAATATTTCTAAATACAGAGCTGATTCTAGCATAACAATATTGAACATAATAAAGTGGATTATCTTTAGATTTTTCTTTTACTTTTAAAAAATCGAAATCCAATTCAACATCATTACTTCTGCTTAACATTATAAAGCGTGTGGCGTCTTTACCCACTTGTTCTATTAAATCTTCAACTGTTATATAATCACCTTTTCTTTTTGACATTTTAAATGGCTTCCCATCTTTAATTAATTTTACAAGCTGGCTAACTTTGCAAGACAATATATTTTTTTTTCCAGAAATTGCTTCAACAACAGCCGTAATTCTTTTTATATAGCCAGCGTGGTCGGCACCCAAAATATTAATTAATTTATCAAAATTTCTATTAATTTTTGTATTGTGGTAAGCAACATCGTTTGCAAAATAAGTCCAAGTTAAATCATTTTTTTGTAAAGCTCTATCTTTATCGTCACCAAAATCTGTTGATCTAAATAATAATTGCTCTCTTTCAGTCCACTTGCTTTTATCTTCACCTTCTGGTGCTTTAATTTTACCTGTATAAACATGTTTAGATTGTTTTAGTTTTTCAATTACTTTTTCTACTTCTTTATCATTAACAATTTTTGTCTCACTAATAAAATTATCATGTTTAATTCCTAGGTCATTTAAATTTTTTTTAATTAAATTTAATGATTCATTGATTGAGAGTTTTTTTAAATGGTTTTCTATATCTTTAAAATGTTCAAAGTTTGTATCTTTGTTATTCTTAATAATATTCTTAGCTATATCTTTTAAATAATCACCTGGATAAAGATCAGGATTATCTAATGGAAACTTTTCATCGAATAATTTTTCTCTAATTCTTAAATAAACAGAGTAGTTAAAATGAGAAATTTGATTACCGTAGTCATTTACGTAGTATTCTTTTTCAACAATATTATTATTAAATTTTAATAAATTTGAAATAACGTCTCCCAAAATAGCACCTCTGCAATGTCCAACATGCAAAGGACCAGTAGGATTAGCAGAAACAAATTCTACTAAATATTTTTTTTTATCTTTATTTGATGAACCATAATTATAAGAAGTATTAATCAATTCATTTGCAAAATTATTCCAATAATTTTTGTTAAATTTAATATTAATAAACCCAGGTTTTGCGAAAGATATTTGCTCGATAGTATCATCTTCTTTTTTCAATAGATCTACTATGATTTCGGCTAAAACATTTGGTGGTTTGTTATTAAATTTTGAAAGAATCATGGAAACATTTGATGATATATCAAAATCAATTTTCGGAGGTGTTGAATCTACATTAATGCCATTTAAATTTTCTGGAAGAATTAATAATTTATTTTTTTCAGCTTTTTTGATAATTTTTAATATCTTGCTTTTATATTCTTCAAATATATTCATTTTATTGATTTATAAATATTTATTGCAAATCGATCGGTCATTCCAGAAATATAGTCAGCTATAGATCTATATTTATTATGTTTAATTGGTAAAAATGTCAAAAACTTTCTAGGTTTATTTGAAATAAATTTAAACAACTTTTCAATTATTTTTTTTCCTTCATTATTTTTTTTTAAAATTTTATTATTTTTATACATTTTTGAATTTAAAAAATGCCTTATTTCATCTATTATGTTTTCATATCGAGTTGAAAAACAAACAAGTTTATCTTCAGATCTATAAACATCATTTAATTTATTAATTTTATTGACTTTAAATTTTATTAAAGAATTTCTTATTAAATCTTTAACCATAAGATTAATAGAATCTCTAGCCATTTGGTAAATCAAAACTCTGTTATTAATTTTTTTTGTTTTTCTGGAATATTTTTTTATTATATCGTTAAAAAAATAAATTTCTTTTAGCTCATCAAGTTTAAAAAGATTGGCTCTATATCCATCTTGAATGTCATGGTTGTTGTATGCAATATCGTCTGATATGGAAGCTATTTGTGCTTCAAGTGAAGGGTAAGTTTTTAAATTAATTTTATTCTTTAAATTTTTTATCCCAATCAATTTTTCTACATCTGAATCATCATAATAAGGACCGTTGTGTTTTAAAAGTCCATCCAATGTTTCTAAAGTTAAATTTAGACCTTTAAACTTTACATATTTATTTTCTATAAACATTACTATTCTTAAAGTTTGAAGATTGTGATCGAATCCACCATGATCAATCATACATTCATTTAAAGCGTCTTCTCCAGCATGACCAAATGGTGTATGACCAAGATCATGAGCCAAACTTAAAGTTTCTGTTAAATCATCATTTAAATTTAGGTAACGTGATATTGTTCGTGCAATTTGAGCTACTTCAATAGAATGTGTAATTCTAGTTCGATAATGATCCCCTTCTGTATTAACAAAAACTTGTGTTTTATGTTTTAACCTTCGAAAAGCCGCACTATGAATTATTCTATCTCTATCTCTTTGAAATGGGGATCTATAGGCAGAATTAGCTTCACTTACAAGTCTACCTTTACTTTTAATAATTCCTAATTTTTTATAGTTTTTCATTCTTTAAAAATGACAATTTAACATTATATTAGTAATATCAGTCTTAGATGATGATTAAAGAAATTAAATTTACAGATAATGCATTAAAACAGATTAATGAAATGCTATCTAAAAAAGATAAAGGATTTTTTTTTAGAATCGCCATTAAAGGTGGTGGCTGTTCAGGTTTTCAGTATGATTTCTCTTTTGACAACAAGATAGAAAGAGATGATCTAAAACATGAAAATATAATAATTGATAAAAAATCTGCTGAACTATTAAAAGGCTCAGAAGTTGATTATGTTAATGAATTAATAGGTGATAATTTCAAAATCAGCAATCCACAAAGCAAATCTTCTTGTGGTTGTGGTGTTTCTTTCTCGCTTTAATGATCATCGGTTCCTGGAATGTAAATTCAGTAAGAGCACGAATTGAAAATATTAAAGAATATTTAAATAAGTTTTCCCCAGATATTCTAATGATGCAGGAAATTAAAACACCTGATGAAACTTATCCTTATGATGATATTAAATCTGTTAAATATGAAAATTATGTATTTGGTCAAAAGAGCTACAATGGAGTAGCAATTATTTCAAAGAAAAAATTAGATAATATTAAAAACGATATTTTTAAAGATAAAAATAAACAATCAAGAATAATTTCAGCAGAAATTAAACATAAAAAAAGGAATATAATTTTAATTAATATTTATACCCCAAACGGAAACCCTGTAGATACAGAAAAATACACTTATAAGCTTTACTGGTTAGACAGCTTAATTAAAAAAATAAAATCTTTATCAAAAGAAAATGAAAATATAATTATAGGTGGTGATTTTAACATAATACCTTCAGCAGAAGATGTTCATAATCCAAAAAATTATGAAAATGATGCTTTGTTTAGATTAGAAATAAGAAAAAAATTAAGAGAACTAATTAATTTAGGCTTTCATGATGCCTATAGATTTATACATCCAGATAAAGAAGGATATACTTTTTGGGATTATACAAGTGGTGCTTGGCAAAAAAACAATGGTATGAGAATTGACCATTTTTTAGTTTCTAGTTCTTTAGTTAATATTGTTAAAGATGTTAAAATAAATAAATTTCCTCGTGGTAGACAAAAACCATCAGATCATACACCTATTGAAATTGAATTAGCTTAAAGATTTAATTTTATTTACTA
>CAZABF010000044.1:0-6693 GCA_964483495.1 uncultured Candidatus Pelagibacter sp.
TGACTTCGGATCAGGAGGTTCTGGGTTCAACTCCTAGCAGGCGCACCATTATTCGCCCATATTCACTAGCGTCCCTTTTTTTCTTGCTTGACCAAATGAATAATAAAACAAAGAAATAGCTAAAAATAAATAAATTCCATTTAAACTAAATGCTTTAATAATTTCTACTGAATTAAATGTTTGATCAATTAATATGCTTCTAGCTTCTTCAAAAATGTAAACTAGAGGAAGAGCATACGCAATATTTTGAAAAATTCCTGGTAAAGTTTCTACAGGATAATAAATACAACCAAAAGGAGCTAATAAAAACATTGTTGACCATGCTATGTTTTCAAAAGATGGACCAAATCTTAACAACCCCGCAGAAACAAATAGGCCCAATGTAACTCCAAAAATATATAAACTTAAAAAAAGAAGAAAAAGAGGAAGCCCTAGATCAAGGATAGAAATTCCAAACAAAGGAGATGTAAGTAATATTGCTGGAACGAGACCAATTAAAGCTCTAATTAAAGCTGTAGCAATAAGAGACATGATTATCTCACTCATTTTAATTGGGGCAATAAATAAATTTGTAAAGTTTCTACTCCAAATCTCTTCTAGAAAAAGCATATTAAAACCTATGCTTGTTCTAAATAAAAAATCATAAAGTATGGCACAAGTTAAAATAACCCCGGCAGCTCCATTATAATAAGTGCTATGGTCTGCAAAAAAATTTGAAATAAAGCCCCATAATGTAATTTGAATAGAGGGCCAGTAGATTAAATCTAAAATCCTTGGAAGCGATCTGGTGATCAAATAAAAATGTCTTAAAAAAAGACCATACATTCTACCTAAGTTCATTTGAATTCCTTGTGAGTTTTAAGAATACTTCTTCCAAATTATCTCTACCATGTTTATTAATTAAGTTTTCTGGAGTACCTTGGTCAATAATTGTTCCATCTTTCATCATCAAAACAGAGTCACATAATCTTTCAACCTCTCTCATATTGTGAGACGCAAGAAGAACAGATATTTTTTTTTCTTTTTTATAATTTTCCAAAAAAGATCTAACATAATCTCCCGTTTCAGGATCTAAAGAAGCTGTTGGCTCATCTAATAGCAAAACACTTGGATCATTAATTAATGCTTTAGCTAAACTAACTCTATTTTTTTGACCAGAAGAAAGTTCTCCCGTTAGACGATTCAAAAAATTTTCCAGTCTTAATTTTTGTGAAAGATGCTCAATTTTATAATTTAAATCTTTTACACTATATAATTTGCCATAGACTGTAAGATTTTGTTTTACTGTTAGCTTTTTAGGCAGTTCTATATATGGGGAAATAAAATTTATTTTATGAAGAAGTTTAATTCTATTATTTTCAATATTAAATCCATTAATTAAAATTTCACCGCTTGTTGGTTTTAATAAACCTAATATCATAGCAATAGTTGTGGTTTTTCCACAACCATTTGGTCCAAGCAAACCTATAATTTCATTTTCGTTAATTTTAAAATTTATATTTTTTACAGCCAATTTATTTGAATATTTTTTTGATAAATTATTAACTATTATTGAATTTTCCATGTTATTTTGCAGCTCTTATTAATCTGTCATTTATTGTAATACCAAGTCCTTTTTTTGGAATTTTTTCTACAGATATCTTTTTATATTTCATTTTTTTTACAAGCCTAAGTATTTTATATAAATTTTTTCCTGCTTCCTTAAGATTTTTATTTTTTGTAAGATAAAAATAGTTTTTATTTTTTAATTTTCTTTTTTTTATTAATAAATAAGCCTCGTCTTTAAGAGGATTTTTTACATTCAATCTCATGGATATATGAGGCGAGTAATGAACTCTTGCTTGGCCAGGAGCCAATATTTTGTTTTTTTTAGACTTAAATTTAATTCTTTTTTTTAAAATTTTGCTAATTTTTTCTATTTCAATACCGCCATGTCTCAATATTTCTGGCTTTTTTATTAAACTAACTATAGTTGATTCCAAACCAACTTTTGAACTTCCATCATTTAATATAAATTTTATTTTTTTTCCAAATTCTTCTCTAACATCTTCAGCTGAGACAGGACTAATATTTGTAGAGATATTTGCACTGGGAGCAGCAAGTGGATAATTTAAAAATTTAAGAAGCTGTTGTGTTAATTTATTTTTTGGAAATCTTATCGCTACTGTTGTTTTGTTATTAGTAACTATTTTTGAAATACGACTTTCTTTCTTAAGTTTTAATATAAATGTAATTGGTCCGGGGCAAAATTTTTTATATAATATAAAAAAATTTTTATTTAATACACAATCTTTTTTTAATTGATTCAAACTGGAATAATGTACAATTGAAGGATTGTTCCTTGGTCTTTTTTTTAAAGCATATATTTTTTTAACTGCTTTGCTTGAATATGCATTTGCAGCAAGACCATAAACTGTTTCTGTTGGTATAGCCACACAATCATTTTTATTTAAAAAAAAGACGCTTTTTTTAATATTTGCAAGATTATTATTCATGTATTATCACCAACTAATATATGAAAGAAAAAAATTTTCCAAATAATAATAACTTAAAATCATTAGATGAATTAACTAATGAGGTTAATCAAATAATAGAAAATTTGGAAAAAGAAAAAAACTTAGAAAATTCAATTGAAGATTATCAAAAACTCATTAAATTAAACAATATTATACAAAGAAAATTTCAAGCTAGCTCGAAAAATATTTCATCAGAAACAAAAGATAAAATAAATAAAATAATAAAAAAAACATGATTAAAGATTTAAATCACATTGGGAAAGATACAAATAGATTTTTGAATTTATATATTAAAAGGCAGTCGAAAACTGAATTGATTAGATCGATGAAGTATGGACTACTACCTGGCGGAAAAAAAATAAGATCTAAAATTTTAATTGATGTTGGAAGAATTTTTAATTTAAATTACAGGACTATAATTAAGGTAGGAGCAGCCGTAGAGTGTATACATGCCTATTCTTTAATTCATGATGATTTGCCTTGTATGGATAACGACTCAATTAGAAGAGGAAAGCTTTCTACACATAAAAAATTTGGGGAATCAACTGCGGTCCTTGCAGGAAATTCACTACTTACATTAGCATTTGAAATATTAAGTGACAAAAGTTTGTTGTTAAAAGAAAAAACTAAAGTTGAATTGGTTAGTCTTATTTCTGAATGTTCTGGTCACGCTGGAATAGCAGGAGGCCAATATTTGGATCTAAATTATGAAAGAAAAAAAATAAAAAAAAACAAAATAATTGATATGCAAATAAAAAAAACTGGAAAACTATTTGCTTTTTGCTGTGTTGCACCAGCTTTGATTTCAAATAAAAAAAGAAATGTTTTAAGATTTTTTGAAAATATTGGTTATGAAATTGGGTTATTATTTCAAATTACAGATGATTTAATTGACTATAGAGGAATTACAAAAAAAGCTGGAAAAAAAACAAAAAAAGATGAAAAAAAAGGAAAAGCTACTTTAATCAGTTTACTGGGTTATAAAAATACTATTAAATACTCCAACAAAATAAAAAATAATATTTTAAGTAAAATAAGTTATTACGGAAAAAAAAGTGAAAGTTTAAAAAAAACTGTTTTATTTATTTCTGAAAGAGAAAAGTGATTAAAAAATATCAATACCTAGATAAAGTTAATTTTCCTTCAGATATAAAAAATCTTAAAATTTCAGAGTTAAAAATTTTAGCCGACGAAGTTAGAGAAGAAATGATAGATGCAGTTTCCGTTACAGGAGGACATCTTGGAGCGGGCTTAGGAGTTGTTGAGTTAACAATAGCACTACACTATGTATTCGACACTCCAAATGATAAAATTATCTGGGATGTTGGACATCAAGCTTATCCTCACAAAATATTGACCGGCAGAAAAGATAAAATAAAAACTCTAAGACAAGGTAATGGACTTTCAGGCTTTACAAAAAGATCTGAAAGTGAATATGATCCATTTGGCGCAGCACATAGCTCAACATCAATTTCAGCTGCACTTGGTATTGCAACAGCAAACAAATTAGAAAAAAAATCAAATCAAGTTGTGGCAGTAATAGGCGACGGAGCAATAAGCGGAGGCATGGCCTACGAAGCAATGAATAATGCAGGATCCTCAAAAACAAAGTTGATTGTAATATTAAACGATAACGACATGTCAATTGCAAAACCTGTTGGAGCAATGAGCACATATCTTGCAAAATTACTATCTGGAAAAATTTACTTTAGCCTAAGAGAAACAATTAAGTTAATAATTTCTGCATTTTCAAAAAGATTTAGTGATAAAGCTGGAAAGGCAGAAGATTTTTTGAGATCTGCAGTAACAGGCGGCACCTTGTTTAACTCCCTTGGTTTTTATTATGTTGGTCCAATTGGTGGTTATGATTTAAGTGGCTTGATATTAGTTTTGCAAAATGCAAAAAAATTAAATCACGAAGGCCCAATAATGATTCACATTAAAACTCAAAAGGGCAAAGGATATGAATTTGCAGAAAAATCTCATGATAAATATCATGGTGTTACAAAATTTAATGTTAAAACTGGTATTCAAGAAAAAAGCAACTCTAGCATCCAATCTTATACAAAAGTATTTGCAGACACTTTGATAAAGCATGCTGAAAATGATAGTAAAATTATTGGTATTACAGCCGCAATGCCATCTGGAACAGGAATGGATTTATTTTCAGAAAAGTTTCCAAATAGAATGTTTGACGTGGGTATTGCAGAACAGCATGCAGTAACTTTTGCCGCAGGACTAGCTACCGAAGGTTACAAACCTTATGCAGCAATATACTCAACTTTTTTACAAAGAGGATATGACCAGGTTGTTCATGATGTAGCAATACAAAATCTTCCAGTTAGATTTGCAATAGATAGGGCCGGACTTGTAGGAGCAGATGGTCCAACACATGCAGGATCTTTTGATATTACTTACTTATCTGCGCTTCCGAATTTTATTGTTATGGCAGCAAGCGATGAGACAGAACTTGTCAGAATGATTAATACTTCTGTTGATATAAATAGCAATCCTTCCGCTTTAAGATATCCAAGAGGCAACGGTTTAGGCAGAGAACTACCAGGCATTGATGAAAAAATAGAAATAGGAAAAGGCAGGATAATTTTAGAAGGAAAAAAAGTTGCATTAATTAATTTTGGTGCAAGGCTAAAAGAATGTTTATTGGCCAATGAAATATTAAATAAAAAAGGTATAAATATTACATTAGTTGATGCAAGATTTGCAAAACCACTTGATGAAAATTTATTTTGGCAGCTTGCAACAGACCACGAAGCTATAATTACAATTGAAGAAGGTTCTATAGGCGGGTTTGGTTCGCACGTTAGTCAATTTTTGTCAGAGAAAAATTTATTAGATAATAATTTAAAGTTTAGATCAATGATTTTGCCGGACAAGTTTATAGATCATAACAAACCAGAGTTAATGTATAAAGAAGCCGGTCTTGATGCTGAAGCGATAGTTTCAAAAGTTTTTAATATTTTAAACTCAAAAATTATTGTGCAAAAACAAAATTAAAATTTATTTTTCGCACTGAGCTTTGTTCATTAAATAATGATCTAATATAACACAATGAGTCATAGCTTCTCCAATTGGCACAGCTCTTATTCCTACACAAGGATCATGTCTTCCCTTAACAGATATTGATGTATTTTTACCAAATTTATCTATAGTTTTTCTTGAACTTAATATAGATGAAGTTGGTTTTACAGCAAAAGATACTTTAATTTCTTGTCCACTTGAAATGCCTCCAAGAATTCCTCCTGCGTTATTAGATTTAAAGGTAGGAATTTTTCCTTTTTGAAAAATTTCATCAGAGTTTTCTTCTCCAGTTAAAAATGCTGAATTCATACCTGATCCAATATTAACCCCTTTTACTGCATTTATACTCATCATCGCAGAAGTTAAATCCATATCTAGTTTAGAATAAATAGGCGCTCCTAATCCTACTGGCACACCTCTAGCTCTAACTTCAATAATTGCACCACAAGAAGAACCAGATTTTCTTATACCAAGCAAATATTTTTCCCATAGTTTTAAAATTGATTTGTCAGGACAAAAAAATGGATTTTTATTTATTAATTTGTCGCTCCAATTTTTTGTATCACATCCAAGAATACCAAGCTGAGTAACAGCTCCAATTACTTTATATTTTTTTCCTAATTTATTTTCTAAAATCTTTTTTGCAATTGCTCCAGCAGCCACTCTACTAGCAGTTTCTCTAGCTGACTGCCTTCCTCCTCCTCGATAATCTCTTATTCCGTATTTTTTAAAGTAAGTATAATCAGCATGACCAGGTCTAAATTTATTTTTTATCGTTTCATAATCTCTTGACCTCATATCTTTATTATAAATAATCATTGAGATAGGAGTACCTGTAGTTTTACCCTCAAAAATACCTGATAAAATATTTACTTTGTCATCCTCTTTTCTTTGAGTTGTGAATTTTGATTGTCCAGGTCTTCTTTTATTAAGCTCAGTTTGTATGTCCTTTTCTTTAATATTAATATTAGGTGGACAACCATCTACTACACACCCTATAGCAGGCCCATGAGATTCACCCCATGTTGTGAAACGAAATAGCTTTCCAAATGTATTAAATGACATAAAATATATTATATAAGTTATTTTGTTGAAATTATGAATCAAAAAAACTCTTTAGGACTAGATAATTGCTTTA
>CAZABF010000045.1:0-6655 GCA_964483495.1 uncultured Candidatus Pelagibacter sp.
ACCATCGGTTAAATTAACAGCATTTGAAGATCCAACAATTATAAATAAATAAAATGGAATAAAAAACCAACCAAGATTAATAACTAAATTTTTAAAAAATGGAAAATATAGATTTTTTAATTCAGACGAATTTGCATAATAAGTTAATATATAGATTCCAATTAAAGCTATAATAACTTGAGAAATCATTTTGAATCTAAACGAAACTCCACCAGAACTTCCGCTCTTTATTTTCTTATAATCGTCATATGCTCCAAGAATACCCAATCCTCCTACTATAAATATTAAAAACCAATTGTAGGGATTTGATAAATCCGACCACAACAACACTCCAGAAAAAATTCCAATTAAAATTAGTACACCTCCCATTGTTGGCGTTCCAATTTTTTTTACAATATGATCAGTGGGGCCATCAGATCTAATTGGATTATGAATTTTCTTACTTGCAAAATAATTAATTATTGGATTACCAATAAAAAAAACTACTATCATGGAAGTAAACATTGATAAACCTGTTCTAACTGTCAAATATTTAAAAACATTAAAAATAGGATAGTTCTCTACAAGATTTGAAAACAAATTATATAGCATAAATTTTTCCCTTTTTTATATTTGCAGCAACACTATTTAAACCAGTTGAATTAGAAGCTTTTATCATTAAATGATCATTATTATTTAAATCATTTTTAATCAATTGATATATTTCATTTTTATCTCTTAAAATTCGACCTCTTTTTTTTCTATCAATAGCATAAAAAGTTTCTTTTATATGTTTTCCAATAACATAAACTTTTTTTATAGAAGTTTTATTGATTATTTTAGACATTTTTTTGTGCAATATTTTTGAAAATTTTCCAAGTTCAAGCATATCTCCTAAAATGAGATATTTGTTATTATTATTTTGCTTATCAAAGTTTTCTATAGCAAATTTTAATGAAAGGGGATTAGAGTTATAACTTTCATCAGTCAAATAAATTACTTTATTTTTTAATTTTGTTTTTGTTATATCGCCTCTTGAAAATGGTAATTTAAAATTATAAAATAATTTTTCATCAATATTTTTTAAGTTATAAAATTCTGAAATGATAGCTACAGATGCTAAAATATTATGCAAATATGGGTGTAGATTTTTTTTAATTAAAAAGCTTTTTGTTGCATTTTTAATATTAATAAAAATTTTAGAATTTATTTTGTTTGATGTTATTTTTTTAATATAAATATCTGATAAAGAATTCTTTTTGCTAAAAGAAATAACATGAAGGTTTTTTTTTAATGCAATTTTTTTTAAAAAATTAAAATAATTGTCATCTCGATTAAGTATAATTTTTCCTCCTTCAACTATATTTTTTATGATCTCGGATTTAGCTTTTGCAATTTCGGTGAGATTTTTAAAATTTTTAATATGTGCATATGATATATTAGTAATAATTCCAAAATCTGGTCTTACTATTTTTGTCAATTCATCTATTTCCCTAGCTTTATCCATTCCAACCTCGAGAACTGCAAATTTATCATTTTTTTTTACATTGAATAAACTCAATGGAACACCAAATTTATTATTGAAAGATTGAGTTGATTTTGTGGTTGATGCCAATTTATTTAAACAAAATGAGAGCAAATCCTTTAAAGAAGTTTTTCCTGAACTGCCTGTAATGGATATAAATTTTGCACTAGAAATTTTTCGTACGTCTTTAGATGCATTCGTTAAAACTCTTAAAGTATTATTTGTTTTTATTTTTTTTGATTTATTATATTTTCCTAATTTATTTACTATTGCTAAAGAAGCGCCTTTTTTAATAGCTTCATCTGCATAATTATTGCCATCATTTTTTGGACCTTTAATTGCAAAGAAAATATCATTTTTTTTTATATTTTTTGAGTTTATCGATGCTTTATTTATTTTTAACTTTTTATTTACTAGACCTAAATTGCATTTTTCATTTAAAATATTTGCTTTCCAATTTTTAAATAATTTTTTATTTTTTGAATTAATTTCTTTTAAAATGTATTTTTTATCGGAAAAAATTTTTTTCTTACCTTTGTGTTCTTGATAAATTTCATGCCCTTTCCCTGCAACCAATAATATGTCTCCTGAATTTAAATTTTCTATAGCTGCTTTTATTGCTTTCTTTCTAGATGCAATTTCAACTAGTTTAGATCTAACTATTTTTTTTTTTATTTGTTTTCTAATTTTCTTTGGATTTTCATATCTAGGATTATCGTCTGTTAAAAATATCTTATTGCAATACTGATTTGCAATTTTACCCATTATAGGTCTTTTATCTTTGTCTCTATCTCCTCCACAACCAAAGACAATCGAGATAGAGCTATGACTAAACTGTTCTTTTATACTTTTCAAAGTATACTTTAATGCATCTGGTGTATGAGCATAATCTAATATTACTTTAGAATTGTTTTTAATATTGCCAATGCTCTCCAGTCTTCCTTCGACAGGTTTTATATCGCCTATAGACTTAATTATTTTTTTGAACTTAATTTTACTTTTACTTGCTGCTAGAATTGCAAATAAAAGGTTTTTAATCTGAATTTTTCCAATTAAATTTGTAGTAAATAAGTATTTTTTCTTTTTAAATTCAATTTCAACTTTTTGTAGATTTTCAACATACTCATGTTTCTTTATTATTAAATTAGAATTTTTTTTTCCAATAGTTAAAGATTTTAAATTTTTTTTTATACAAATTTTTTTAAGTATTTTTGATAGAGAAATATCATTATCATAAATTATATTTCCTTTTTTTTTTGTAAGTTTATTAAATAATATTAATTTAGAATTAAAATAATCTTTATATGTTTTGTGATAATCTAGGTGATCTCTAGATAAATTTGTAAAAATTGTCGTATCAAATTTTAGTCCATCTAGCCTATGTTGTTTTAAACCATGACTAGATGCTTCTAAAATAGTATTTATTATTTTTTTTCTTTTTATTAATGAAAGATTTTTATGAATAGTTATAGGATCTAAAGTTGTATTTTCCGTTAACTTATTGCTATTATTAGTTTTTATTCCAAGAGTTCCAATTGAAGCAACTCTTGATTTGTTGTGCTTAAGTATTTGATAATAAAAATTTGCTATTGAAGATTTACCATTTGTACCAGTAACAGCAATTAAATTTCCTGGAATTTCTTTGTAAAATTTTGAAGCAATTTTTGAGACTAATTTTCTAACATTATTATTCTTAATAAATAAAATATTTTCTTTTTTTCCTTTAAAATTTAGATCAGATACAATTGTCCTTGCCCCATTTTTAATCGCATGATTGATAAATTTATTTCCATTTTTTTTTACTCCTCTTATTGAAAAAAAAATATCATCTGGTTTGCATCTTCTACTATCTAAACTTAAATGTTTAAATTTATGTAAATAATATTTTTTGGGTAGTTTTTTGAAAAGTTTTCCAATGTGCATCAGATAAATTTAAAATCTTAATATTTTGTGGCTAAAATAGGTCCAATATTTTCAATAATATTTCCTGTTATCAAAACAGTCGTCCAGCCGGCTGTATTTCTCCAGTTGCCTTTGTATGGAGGTCTTCCATCTCTATAGTTGTATACATATTCTTTTGAAGGCTTAGGTTCATCTAAAAGTACTAAAAGTAAAAATTTAGGATTTGAAATCGGAAATACGGATACAAATGTATTTATTTTATCTTTTGTATAAACTCCATTTTTAGTTTTATCTGCAGTTCCAGTTTTTCCACCAACCTCATACCCATAAACATCTGCAAAATGAGCTGTTCCTTCTTTTGTTGATACTACTTTTCTTAATATTGGGTTTATTTTTTTGCTTACTCCATTATTTAAAATTTGTTTTTTTTCATTTAAATTTCTTGTTTTGTAAATTAATGTTGGATTAATTTGATATCCTCCATTGCTAATTATCCCATAGGCTTTAGCAAGTTGAAGTGGCGTTGTTGTTATTCCATGGCCGAAGGAAACTGTGGCTAACTTACATTTTCCCCATCTGAAGTTTATTGGTTGTCCCACCTCTTCAATATCAAAGTCTATTGTTTCTAGTACTCCAATTTTTTTTAAAAAAGAAGAATAGTCATCTATTCCAACTTTTTGAGCAATTCTGACTGAACCTATATTAGAAGATCTTACAAGGATTTGTTCGGCCGTTAATTTTGATGGAAGCTTTTTATCATATTCGGCAATTGCATACTTATCACAAAAAATTTTTTTTTCTAATTTTTCAAATTTAGTTTCTGGTTCAATTGTATTATTTTGAAATGCTGCTGCCAAAGTTAGAGTTTTAAAAACAGAACCTAGTTCATATACTCCTTTTGTTATTTTGTTAGTATAGTTTAAGTCTTTAATACTCTCTCTTTTGTTCAAATTAAAATCTGGCAAAGATACTAAAGAAATTATATCTCCGGAATTTATATCCATTAATATTGCAGCGCTTCCCAAATTTTGAAAAATTTCTACAGATTTTTTTAGTTCTTGTCTTATAAGATACTGAATATCTGTATCTACAGTAAGCTTTAAGGGTAAATAATTTTTTTTTAATTCTGTATCAAATGATTTTTCAATACCAGATATTCCATTGTTATTATCATCAATCTGGCCAATTATATGACTAAATAAATTTTCATGAGGATAAATTCTTGATATTTTTTGCTCAATAATTATCGATTTATCTCCTAATAAAATTAATTCATCTAGTTGATCTTGGTTAATTTTTTTTTTTACATAAAAAAATTTTTTACCATTTAAATTTTCTTTAATTTTATTAAATTCAATATTTTTTTTTTCAGTAAATATTAATTTTAAATTAATTAGTAATTTTTTTTTATCTATAACTAGGTTAGGATTTATCCCTACATTATTTGTAATAATTGTTTTTGCAATTATATTTCCATTTCTATCGACAATGCTAGACCTAAATTCAGATTCAATTAAATTCTTATTTGTTATTTTTTTTTTTAATGAGCCAAGAAAAACTGCCTTGGTAGAAAAAATTAATGATACAATTACAAAAACAAAAAAAATAAAAGCAATTCTATTAAAAGATATATTTAAATTGGTTTTTTTGGTTTGGTATGAAAAATGAGCATCATATTCCTCGATAAATAAATCTGTTTTATTGCTATTTTTCAAATATCTCTCCAGACTTTTTTATTAATATTTCACCATTAACAAAATCTATTTCACCAATATTTACAATATCTGTGGGCATTAAATCATTTTCAAAATATTTTTTTTGATATTCATTTAATTTTTTTGGTGAACTTAAATAATTATGATCTAGCAAAACTAGCTCATAATTTTCATTTAATAATCTAATATCTTCTTTTAAATCGAAAATTTTAACATCAATATTCTTTGTTGAATTTTTAATTATTGAAGTTAAAAAAATTAAAACAATTATTATAATTGAAAAAATAATTTTTTTCATATTTCCTGAACTAATCTTTCAACTTCTAATAAATAATTAAATTTTTTTATAAATTCAGAAAAATCAGAATGATTATTTAATTTAATTCCATATCTAAGTTTGGCTGATCTTGATGCGGGATTAAGTTTTAGCTCTTTTTCACCTGGAATGATGGGTTTTTTATCTATTAGTTTGAATAAACTTTTTCTTTCAATCTTTGGTGGCAGATATCTTGAAACATTTTTGTTCTCAGAATAATTTTTTAAAAAAGATTTTACAATCCTATCTTCAATTGAATGAAAAGTTACAATTAAAACTGCACCCCCAACTGGCAAAATTTTAAAACTATTTATCAATCCATAAATCAATTCACTAATTTCATTATTCACAATAATTCTTAGTGCTTGAAAAACTTTTGTTGCATTATGAGTTTTTGAATATTTTTTTTTCTTAACCGAATTAATAATATTAACCAAGTCTTGTGTTTGAATATTTTTATTTTTTCTAAGTGATATAATTTTTTTAGATATAATTTTACTACTATTTTCTTCCCCGAACACTTTAAATATTTTTGCAAGCTCTTTTTGTCCTAATTTATTCACTACATCGTCTGCTGAAAAATTATTCAAACCCATTTTCATATTCAAATTACCTTTATCATTAAAAGATAAACCTTTTTCTGGGTCTTTAATTTGAGCTGTTGAATAACCTAAATCAAAAATTATGCCTTTAAGGTTTTCTAAATTTTTTTCTATGTTTAAAATTTCACTAAATTTTCTATTTTCAAATTCAAATCTATCATGATATTTTTTTTTAAACTGATTTACTATTTTTTTTGAACTGCAATCTCTGTCAATTGCAAAAACTTTATTATTCTTATTTTCTAATATTTTTTTTGAATACCCGCCTTGTCCAAAGGTACAATCAATAAATGTGCCACCATATAGAGGGGAAATTATGCTAACTACTTCATTTAGCAAAACTGGAAAATGTTTTACATTTTCAAGTTTTATGGTGGCATTCATTTATTTTTTTGAAGACCATTAGTTCTTTTGTCTTCTTAAAAATGCCGGTATCTCTAAATCATCTTCGTCCAAATTATCAGTTTCTTGGAACTCTGATGTTTCGTCTGATGAATTTTCTTCGTTGCCTAAATTAAAAAGCTCAGGCGTTTCTTCTTCAATTTCGAAATTTTCTAATCCATTAGAAACTTCTGGCTCATCAATAGATTGGGTTTCTTCAACAATTGGTTCATCA
>CAZABF010000046.1:0-6625 GCA_964483495.1 uncultured Candidatus Pelagibacter sp.
AGTAATAATGACACAATTACATGCTGGAGGTAAATTTGATCATGATTCATATAAAGTTTCAGGTGGCTTGCACGGTGTTGGCGTGTCAGTAGTAAATGCACTTTCAGAAGAATTAGAGCTAACAATAGAAAGAGATGGAAATCAATATTTTATTGAATTTAAAAATGGCGATTCAATTAAACCTTTAAAATTAGTAGGTAAATCTAAAAATAACGGAACACAAATTAAATTTTTACCATCTAAAAAAATTTTTTCTTCAACAAAATTTAGCTTTAATATAATTCAAAAAAGAATGAGGGAACTTGCATTTCTAAATAAAGGAATAAAAATTTCAATTAATGATTTAACATTAAAAAAAACTAAAAATGTAGATTTTAAATATGAGGGAGGAATTTTAGAATTTGTAGAATTTTTAGACAAAGATAGAACAAAATTAAAAAATAAAAATGATAATGATTTATTCAAAAAACCAATTTTTGTGGAAGGAAAAAAAGAAAATTTGGAAGTAGAATGTTCTTTAAAATGGAATGCTGGATACTCAGAAGATGTTTATTCATATACCAACAACATATATCAAAAAGATGGTGGAACTCATTTGTTAGGGTTTAGAAGTGCATTAACAAGGGTAATAAATAAATATGCAACAGAACAAAATTTATTAAAAAAAAATAAAGTTTCTATTTCAGGAGATGATATAAAGGAAGGATTAACGTGTGTGTTATCGATAAAAATTCCCGATCCAAAATTTTCATCTCAAACAAAAGATAAATTGGTTTCTTCTGAAGTGAGAAATATTGTTGAGACACTAATAAATCAAAAATTATCTGTTTGGTTTGATCAAAATCCTTCAGTTGCAAAAATTATTTTAGCGAAAATTGTACAAGCTGCTTTAGCTAGAGATGTTGCAAGAAAAGCTAGAGAAAACGTTAGAAGAAAAGGAGCCCTGGAATTAACTGGATTGCCAGGAAAACTAGCAGATTGTCAAAATTCAAAACAAGAAGTTACAGAATTGTTTATTGTAGAGGGTGATTCAGCGGGAGGCTCAGCAAAACAAGGAAGGAATAGAGAGTATCAAGCAGTTCTTCCATTAAGGGGAAAAATTTTAAATACATATACAAGTTCTAATGGAATGAAAAAGAACATTAATGGAAATGGAAATGAAATTAGAACAAAAACTTTAGCAAAATTAATTTCATCTAACGAAATAGTTACTTTAATTAATGCACTTGGTTTAGATCCAAAAAACGAGGATATAGATTTAAAAGATTTAAGATATGGAAAGATAATTATTATGACCGATGCTGATGTTGATGGATCACATATTAGAGCTTTGCTTTTGACTTTTTTTAATAACAAGCCTTTTAACCAATTAATAGAAAATGGACACATTTACCTTGCTCAACCACCGTTATTTAAAATTAACAAGGGATCTAAGGGAATTTATATCAAAGACGAAAAAGAACTGGAAAATTACATTCTAAATAATTCAAAAGAATTTAAAAAGATAAAAAAAGGCTCAAAAGATTTTGAAAAGAAATTACAAGAAGAAAAATCAAAAATTAGTATACAAAGATTTAAAGGATTAGGCGAAATGAATCCTGAAGAATTATGGAACACTACTTTGAATCCTGAAACTAGAAATTTGCTACAAGTTAAGTACTCAAAGGATTTAAAAAAGGACCATGTGTTAATTCATACGCTGATGGGTAACGATGTTGCTTTAAGAAAAGATTTTATTGTTGAAAACGCTATTAATGTATCGAATTTAGATATCTAATAATGGAGTTTATTAAAGCTTCGAATTTATACTCATTAAATAAAACTACTTATGTTAATTTAAGATGGATTGCTTACATTGGACAAATAATCGCTATTTTTATAGTTCAATTTTTTTTAAAATATGATTTCCATTACTTTATCTGTATTTCAATAGTACTTTTTAGTGTTTTAACTAATCTTTTTTTACAATTCAAAATAAAAGATAATCGACTTAATAATTTTACTTCAACAATATATTTAAGCTACGACATATTACAGTTAGGAGTTTTGCTTTTTTTTACTGGAGGGGTGACCAATCCATTTATCTTTTTGATATTAATACCAGGAGTATTTTCTTCTCAGCATTTGCATTTTTTGAGCTCAATTGTGTTAGTCATAACAATAACAATAATTTTAATAATATTAACCTTTTATTATTATGATTTACCTCATCCTGGTGAATTGCATTTTCACGCTCCCAATTATTATTTGTATACTATACCTGCATCAGTAATCATAGGTCTAATCTTTTTAGTATATTTTGGTTTTAAATTTGGGGAAGAAGCTAGAATTAGAAAAAAAGCATATGATAAAATTCAAGAATTATTGGCAAAAGAAAATGAACTTCTTTCTCTAGGAGGCCAAGCTGCTGCTGCTGCCCATTCACTTGGCACACCTCTTTCTACAATTTTATTAACGGCAACAGAATTAAAAAAAGAGCTTGGAAATAAACATAAAATTAGTAAAGATCTAGATTTATTGGTTAGTCAAAGCAATAGATGCAGAGAAATACTTAAAAAATTATCATTAAACCCAAATATTGAAGATGGTTTTTTAAATATTAATCTTTCTTTAAGTGACTATGTAAATGAAATTGTTAGATCATATCAAGAAATAAGTAATAAAGAATTTGTGATTAACTTGGAGAAATACAATAATCCAATAAATACTAATAAATCTATTGAAATTATATATGGTCTAAGAAATTTCATAGGAAATGCAAATAAATTTAGTAAAAAAAAGATAGAAATAATTTTAATTAGTAATAAAAAAATAACAAATATAACTATTAGAGATGATGGCCCAGGTTTCCCTGATGATTTAATTGATAAGCATAGATTGGGAGAGCCTTATATTAGAACAACTGATCAGAAAAATATTTCAAAATATGGTTTAGGTCTTGGAACTTTTATTGGCAAAACACTCTTAGAAAAAAATTATGCAAATATAAATTTTAATAATTCATCAGAGACTGGTGGTGCAGAAGTTTTAATAAAATGGAAAAATAGTGATTTAATAAAAATTAATTAAGTTTTTTTTTATTCTCAAATAATCCACTTAATTGTTCAGTCATTACATCTCCTAGTTCTTGCACATCAGTAATTTTAATTGCTTTATTATAGTATCTTGAAACATCATGCCCTATTCCAATTGCTAAAATTTCTATATCACTTTTATTTTCTATATTTTTTACAATTTTTTTAAGATTTTTTTCTAAAAAATCACCAGAATTTACTGAAAGAGTTGAATCATCAACTGGAGCACCATCAGAAATAACCATTAATATTTTTCTTTCTTCTTTTCTTTTATTTAATCTATTGAATGCCCACAATATTGCTTCACCATCTATATTTTCTTTTAATAATCCTTCTTTAAGCATTAGACCCAGGTTTTTTTTGGACTGTCTCCAATGAGAGTCTGCTGACTTATATATAATGTGACGCAAGTCGTTTAGACGGCCTGGATTTTTTGGTTTATTATTTTTATTCCATTCTTCTCTACTTTTTCCACCTTTCCAATTTTTTGTGGTAAAGCCTAATATTTCTATTTTTACAGAGCATCTTTCCAAGGTTCTTGACAGTATATCTGCACAGAGAGCAGCAATAGTTATTGGTCTTCCTCTCATAGACCCCGAGTTATCAATTAGAAGGGTAACTATCGTATCCTTAAATTCTAAATCTTTTTCTCTTTTAAAAGATAATGAATTATATGGATCAATTATAATTCTAGTTAGTTTTGAACTGTCTAACAAACCTTCTTCTAAGTCAAATTCCCAAGCCCTATTCATTTTCGCTAACAATTGTCTTTGTAGTTTATTTGCTAATTTTGTAATTAAATCTTGAAAACTAGTGAGTTGTTGATCTAAATTTTTTCTAAGTTTTAAAATTTCTTCATTTGTTTCAAGTGTTTCAGCTTGTGCAATTTCATCAAATTGTGAAGTAAAAATTTTATAGTCCTTGTCAATTATACTATTATCTATTTTTTGTAATACTTTTTCAGAACTTTGTTCGTCTGAGTCAGTATCAACAAGTTGTTCATCCATTTCAAAATCATTAAAATCATAATCACCATCGATTCCATTTTGATTTTCTTCTTGTTCTCCATCAGGGTTGTTATCATTATCTTTATTTGGATTATTGTCTTGTTCATTTTCTTGTTGATCATTTCTCTGATTTTCATCATCGCTAGAATCAAATATTTCCATATCTTGTAATAATTGTAAAAATTTAGCATTATAAACATCCTGATTTTCAAGGTTTTTTTTTAAAAAACTAATATGTTTATCTAAAGAATTTTTAAAATCATTTTCCCAAAAACTAAGTATTTTTTGAGATAAATTATTTAATTTAATATTAAAAAAGTTTTTAAGCATATATATTTCAAATGCTTCGACGACCTTCACATCTTCTTTTGTTTTTAATTGGTCTTTTCTTTTAATTTTTATTTTATAGTTATAATTTTCATAGAAGTTTTTTGATATACCTTTAAGCATTTGTGATCCAAGTAATTCATATCTAATTTTTTCTGAGATATCATAAAGCGATCTACAAGATGAATTTTTAGGTAGATTTTTCTGATATATTTGTTTATTTGAAAATTTTCTTTTTAAAGCCTCTGAATCAGTTTTGGCTCTTAATTCAATAAAATCATTTTTAGTATTTAAATTATCTATCTCAAAAAAATTAAAATTTTTAGAACTTGAATTTTTTTTTAGCTCGTCTTCTATTTCATATTCATCTGAAATTACTTTTACTGTTGAAATTAGTACTTTTTTAAATTGCTCTTTTATATCTTCTTCTTTTTTCATCTATATTTGGATATTTATCATTGATTCTGGCAAGTCTTCTCCAAAACATCTTTGATAATATTCAGCAATAGTTTTTTTCTCTGAATCATCACATTTGTTAAGATAAGTTACTCTAAATGCTATTCCCGTATCTTTAAATATATCTGCATTACTGCACCAATTAAGTACTGTACGAGGACTCATTACCGTTGAAATATCACCGGCAGTAAAACCTTTTCTAGTTAAAGATGCAACCTTTATCATATTTGCAACTTTTTCTTTACCTTTGGCATTATTTAACTTTTTGTTTTTAGCTAAAATTATTTTCATTTCTTTTTCTAAACTTAAATAGTTTAATGAGGTAACTATCTCCCATCTATCTAACTGTGCTTGATTTAAAATATTCGTTCCACTATATAAGCCTGAAGTGTCTCCTAATCCAATAGTATTTGATGTAGCAAACAATCTAAAATATTTATTTTGTTTTACTACTTTGTTTTTGTCTAAAAGAGTAAAAGATCCGTCACTTTCCAGAATTCTTTGCAAGACAAACATAACGTCTGGTCTTCCAGCATCATACTCATCAAATACCAAAGCAACAGGATTTTGAAAAGCCCAAGGCAATATTCCTTCTTTAAATTCTGTCACTTGCTTCCCATCTTTAAGTACAATTGCATCTTTTCCAATCAAATCTATTCTACTTATATGTGAGTCGAGATTTATTCTTATACATGGCCAATTTAATCTTGCTGCAATTTGAGTTATATGGGTAGATTTACCAGTGCCGAAATTTCCATGTACAATTACTTTTTTACTATGAGAAAAACCATTAAGTATAGCTAACGTAGTAGGAGCATCGAATACATAGTCTGGGTCTAAAGTGGGAACCAATTCATTTCGTTTTGAAAATCCATCTACTTCCATATCAGTGTCAATACCGAAAGTTTGATTAACTGAAATTTTTATATCTGGTTCTATATTTAAATTAGGTGTCAATTTTTTGTTCTATATGTATTTTTTAATTGTGTATAAGCTAAAGTAATAACTTTTAGTTTATCTTCGTATTTTTTATTTCCTGAATTCATATCAGGGTGAAATTTTTTGACAAGTTTTTTAAATTTTTCTTGTACTCTTTCCCACTTAATTCCAACAGAAACGCCAAGAATACTAAATGCTTTTATATCATTGTTATTAAATTTAAATTGATTCATATGATCAAGTTGACCATTAATTTTATATTTATTTAGTTCATCCTTTAAAGCATTGTTCCACAGAATTTTAAAAAAATTATCTGATGAATTAAAGCTTTGGGTTGGCTTATGCCAAGTCATGTCCGACTTTAAAAATTCATAAATTTGATCATCATTCATACCTTCAAAATAATTCCAATTTTTATTGAATTCTCTAACATGATTTAAACAAAGTATTCTATATTTTTTACTATTGTCTTTTTCAATTGGTGCTTTATAAGAGCCTTCTTCCAAACAGTTGTTCCAATCGCAAATATTTTTCATTATATATATTATTATGAATTATGAATATAAATCAACTAATAGAAATAGTAAAAAATAAACTGCATGAAAACATTGTTTGTGATAAAATAGAAGTTGAAGATAAAACTTTTTTACACAAAAGTCATAGCTCACATGACAAAAATAAATTTCACATAAAATTAATAATTACCTCCGAATATTTGAAAAAAAAAAATAAAATTCAATCAACAAAAGAAATATATAAAATTTTAAAAGAAGAATTAAAAAATAATATACATTCAATTCAATTATTAATAAATTAATTCAT
>CAZABF010000047.1:0-6517 GCA_964483495.1 uncultured Candidatus Pelagibacter sp.
TGTCAGCAGTTGGTTTATCTACATAGAATCCTTGAGTAGATGAAGGAGTGTTAACACCAAGCTCAATTATATTTCCTTTAGCTAGATTATCTTCAATCAATTGAACAAGGTTGTCTCTCCAAACTTCAGTAATAATATCTATTTGTTGATCGAAAAGAGCTGCCATTATCGGAGTAGTACTTCCTTTTGTTGATTCTACTTCGCAGCCATATCCTTTTTCAAGAATATAACCTGCAATAGCAGTATGAATGTTAGCACTATCCCAGTCAAAGTCTCCCAAATGTACTTTGCCACATCCAGCGTTTGCGCTAGTTGTAGTTAAAGTCATTGCTCCTGCAAATACAAATGAAAGTATTAAGTTTCTAAGAAATTTCATGAAATTCCCTCCATTATTTATGTTTAAACAAGGCGTATTAAAACTTGATCTGAGGTAAAATACAACCTTTATTGAATTGTTATGTGTTAATTAAACTAGAAAAAAAAGAAAATAAACTATTAAATTCAATTGTAAATTGAATTGAAAACAAAACTAAATAAAATAATATTGTTTTTATGGCAATAGAAATTTCTAAAGTTTCAAAGAATGGTTCAGCCTTAAATGTTGAATGGAGTGATGGAGAGAAAAGTAAATTTAACTTTTTGTGGTTAAGAGACAATTGTCCCACGGCTCACGATAAAGACTCAAGACATAGAATGTTTAATATTCTTAATGTTTCAGAAAATTTAAGTCCAAAAAAATATACGATTAATTCGGATGGAAAATTAGAAATTGAATGGAGTGAGGGAAATCATACAAGTTACTTCGATCCTATATGGCTAAGAGAAAATTGTTATACTTTAAAAAATAAACAAAAATATGTTTCACCATATGATTTATGGAATAGTTCATTTCAGAAAGATCTTGGCTCAATAAATATTGAACATGATGAAATAATGAATTCAGATGAAGGATTAATAAAATGGTTAAAACTTCTACATCAAAAAGGAATTGCTATAGTTAAAAATACTCCTACAGAAAAAAAATCTGCATTTCCAGTTTTAAACAGAATAAGCCACACAAGAGAAACTTTTTTTAAAACACCTTTTGAAGTTATAAATATTCCAAAACCTAATAATTCTGCTTACACAGCGCTCGGTTTAAGAAATCATATTGATTTACCCTGGTTTGAAAATCCTCCAGGCTATCAATTTCTTCATTGTTTAATTAATGATGCAAAGGGAGGGGATTCTTCAGTAGTAGATGGTTTTGCAGTTGCTGATTATTTAAGGAAGAATGAAAAAGAAATTTTTGAAACTTTAGTGAATGTGCCTCTTAAATTTAGAGATAAAGATTATACACAAGAATCGCATAGAAATTTTTATGCTCCAGCAATTTCTTTAACCAAAGATGATGATTTCAATGATATAAGATTTAGCGTTGCTACTATGGATGCATTAGATTGTCATCCTGATGTTATGGAAAAAGTTTACAAAGCCCATCATAGATTTGGAAATCTTATACATGATGATAAGTTTGTAGTTAAATTTAGATTAGAGGCAGGAGATATATTTTGTTTTAATAATAGAAGACTTCTTCATGGAAGAACCGAGTTTGATCCAAATTCAGGACATAGACATTTGCAAGGCTACTACATGGATCGTGATGAAATTATAGGTAGATTAAATTTTTTGAAAAAATAAAATTATAAATTTTCAAAAATGAGATTTTTTTCTTTAAATTTGTTAAATAATTTTTTATCTTTAATTGTATAGAAATAAATTTTCTTTCTTATTTTATATAGTTTCTTTTCATTTAAAAATTTCTTTTCCAAAACCAAAAATTTAACATATTTTTTCTTACTTTTTTGTAAAACTTTTTTAAACGAATATGTAGAAGGTATTAATAAACCTAAATTTAAGCTTTTTTTAGCTTTACATAAATTAATAATATTTTTTTCTTTAAAAGATGTAAGAGAATAATTCTTTAATTTTTTTACTTCGTTTAATAAAACCTTTAAATTATCTTTTGAAAACAAAGGTTTTATCTCTAACATTAAATATTTTTTATTTTTTGATAATTTTATTAAATCTTTTAAAAGTGGAATAGGTTTTTTCTTTAATTTACTGATTTTTAATAGATCTTTATATTTAATGTCTTTTAGAGACTTGTTTACTTTAAATTTACTTTTAAGATTAAAATCATGAAAGCAAACAATCTTATTGTCTTTGGTACAATGTATATCTGTTTCAATTCCATAATTTTTTTTAAAACAATATCTAAAAGATGAAATAGTATTTTCTACAAAATTTTTTTTAGCTAACCCTCTATGGATTAATAGATGAGACATTTAATATTTTTATTTCCAACCAGTAACCGTCTTTACTTCTAGATATTCTTCTAATCCCCAATTACCACCTTCACGGCCATTTCCGGATTGTCTATATCCTCCAAAAGGAGTTCCAGGGTCTGCGCCACTACCATTAATATACACACATCCAGACCTTAATTGTTTGGCAACTCTTTTAGCTTTTTCTTTATCTTCGGTTTGTAAATAATTTCCAAGTCCATATTCAGTGTCATTAGCGATTGTTATTGCTTCTTCTTCTGTTTCAAATGGGATTATTGAAAGAACTGGTCCAAAAATTTCTTTTTTTGCTATTTGCATTTTGTTTGTAACATTTGTGAATATAGTTGGTTTAATAAAATAACCTTTATTTAAATTATTTGGTAAATCAGGACCTCCAGCCGCTAACGTTGCTCCTTCACTAATACCGTCTTTTATTAAGTTGATTATTTTATCGTACTGAATTTTTGAAACTACAGGTCCTATGTGGTCTCCCTTTTTTGATGCTATATCTACCTTAATTTTATTAGCTTCATCTATTGCCTCTTTAACAGCTCTTTCATAAATTGATTTTTCAACAAGCATTCTTGTTGGAGCATCACATGATTGCCCTGAATTACTCATAACATTTCTAATTCCATCCTTAACCGCATTTGGATAAGAGTCTGCAAAAACAATATTTCCTCCCTTACCACCCAATTCTAAACAAACTCTTTTAATTGTATCTGCTGCGTTTTTAGAAATTAATTTTCCTGCTCTTGTTGACCCTGTAAAAGAAACCATATCAATTCCAGGATGACCAGACAAATGAGTTCCAACTCCTGCACCATCTCCATTTATTAAATTGAATACTCCAGGCGGAAAACCAACTTCATCTATCATTTCAGCAAATAACATTGCTGAGATTGGAGCAATTTCAGAAGGCTTAAGTATCATTGTGCAACCTGTTGCAAAGGCAGGAATTACTTTTAAGGCTATCTGGTTGATTGGCCAGTTCCATGGAGTAATTAGACCGCACACTCCAATAGGCTCATAACATATATGATTATTAGATTTAGAATCAAATTGTTTTTCAAAATTAAAATTTTTTAATCTTAAAATGAAATCTTCTAAATGTGATTGCCCAGAAGCAGTTTGTGGATCAGATGCCCAGTCCATTGGCGCTCCCATTTCTATAGAAATAGCTTCTGCCATTTCATTAAATCTTTTTTTATAAACACTTAGAAGTTTTTCTAATAATTTTATTCTTTCATCTTTAGAAGTTTCTTTCCATTTAGCAAAAGCCGCTTTAGCAGCATTAACAGCTGCATCCGTGTCTTCTTTGGATCCTAGTGAAATAACAGCAAAAGGTTCTTCATTTGACGGGTTTATAACTTCAAAATCGTTTGGTTTTGATGGTTTGATCCATTTTCCATTTATATAAAAATTTTTTTTATTAAACATAATTTATTATTAGCATATTAATTAAATTTCATATCCTTTCCATAAGAATATTTAATTTTGATTAATTAATATTAAATTATATATTCATTTTTTATTCTATATTGTAAGATATTAAATGAATTCAATAAAGATAACTCCAAAGTTCAACTCAGGAATTAATTCTAAAGTAGGTTTAATAGCATTATCAACTGATTTTATGATTGAAAAAGATTTCAAAAAAATTATTGAAAATATGAATATAGATCTGTTTGTAAATCGTATTAGAAGTTACTATCCATTAACTAAAGAAAATCTAATTAAGATGGCTGAAAATATAACAGAAGTTTCCAAAGATATACTTCCTGACGAAAAGCTAGATTGTGTTGTATATGGTTGTACTTCAGGAACAATTGCTTCAGGATATGATTCAATTAAAAATAAAATTAATTTAGCAAAGCCAGAAGCAAAAGTTGTAACACCAAGCTCAGCTGCTGTTAACGCGCTTAGAAAAATGAATGTTAAAAAAGTATCTATATTCACACCTTATTCGGAGAAATTAAATAATGATGTAGTAGATTATTTTAAAAAAGAAAATTTTACTGTTATATCAAATTCATATTTTGATATTTTATATGATAATGATATTGCAAAAGTTGATCCTGAATATTTGTTTGAAGTTATTACAAAAATGGATTTAGGAGAAGCGGAAGCAGTTTTTCTTTCTTGTACAAATTTGCCAGCTTTAAATATTGTTGATAAATTAGAAAAAAAATTAAACAAAATAGTTTTATCTAGTAATCAGGTTTTAATTTGGGATACTTTGCAAAATATAAAAAAAACTGAACCAGTTAATGGTTTTGGAAAATTATTTTTGAGTAATTGATCGTGTTATTTTCAAGAGAAGAATACAAAGAAAGACTTAAAAAAGTTCAAAAATCAATGCAGGAGAAGGGCATTGATTTATTAATTTCTCAAGACACAAACAATATGAATTATCTTACTGGATATGATGCCTGGTCATTTTACTATGCCCAGTGTGTAATAGTTCATGTTAATGCAGAGGAACCTTTGTGCTTTGTAAGAGCACAGGACGCAGGTGGAGCTTACATAAAAACTTATTTAAAAGATGAAAATATTATTGTTTATGACGAAAAATACATTCATGTTTGGCCAATACATCCTTACGATAGGTTAATAGAAATTATAAAGGAAAGAAAATGGGATAACCTAAATATAGGCGTGGAAATGGATAGTCATTATTTCACCGCTTACTCTCATGAAAAATTAAAACATGGTTTGCCTAATGCTAAAATTAAAGATTGCGAGAGATTAGTTAACTGGGTGAGATTAGTTAAATCAGATGAGGAAATAAAGTTTATGAAAATAGCATCTCAAATTACTCAACTAGGAATGAAAACTGCATTTGAAGCAATTAATCCCGGAGTAAGACAATGTGATGCTG
Organism: uncultured Candidatus Pelagibacter sp.; assembly: GCA_964483495.1. GTDB lineage: Bacteria > Pseudomonadota > Alphaproteobacteria > Pelagibacterales > Pelagibacteraceae > Pelagibacter. Next base: position 5,209 of record CAZABF010000047.1, read on the forward strand.
TTGCAAAAATATATTCAACTTTAATAAGTGGAACCAAAGAACATGGTGGAGATTATTCATCAATTGTACCTTTAATACCAACTGGAAAAGGAACATCAGCTTCACATTTATCTTGGACAGATGATAAATTCGTAGAAGGAGAAGCATCAATTATTGAAATATCTGGAGTATATAAAAAATATCACTGCCCTATGGCAAGAACAGTTTTATTAGGAAAGCCTGATCAAAAAAAAATAGATACAATGAAAAGAACAAGAGAGGCGCTCCAAGCAGGTATTGATGTAACGAAACCTGGAAAAACCGCAGATGATGTAGCCCAAGCTTTTTGGAAAGTTTTGGACAAATATGGAATAGAAAAAAAATCTAGAACAGGTTATTCAATAGGAATAGGCTATCCTCCAGATTGGGGAGAACATACACTTAATATTCAAAAAGGAGATAAAACTGTTTTGCAAAAAAACGTTTGTTTTCATATGATTGCTGTAATGCAGTTTGGTGAATGGGGAGTTGAAAGCAGCGAGTCAATCAGAGTTACAGAAAATGGAGCTGAGAATTTTTATAAATTTCCCGATGAGTTACATATTAAAGGGTAATGAAAAAAATTTTGGGGATTGTTTTTCTGGGCTTGTTGTTAAGTACAAGCGCTTATACAGATGATATTAAAGATTTTCAGATTGAAAGTATAAGCATTGGAGATAGTGCTTTAGATTATTTTACCGAATCTCAACTAGAGAACGGTGAGTTAGATTGGTTTAATTATAGTTATAAAGAGTATTCAACTTCACTTTTATTGGGCAAAGATATTTATGACTGGTTTAAAATAAGTTACAATAGCCATGATGACGATTTTATAATTGAAGGACTAGTTGGAATAGTAGTAAAAAAAAAATACGATGATAATAAATGCAACAAGGAACTAGATACTGCAGCTTTAGATATATCGAAATTATTTAAAAATACCAAGCAAGGCAAAAAACAATTATACAAAGTTGTTTATAACCCAAGAAAAATTTTTCAAGAACCAAATTCATCCGGAAAAAGTACAGCAACTAGTATTTCGTTTGATTTTAAAGATGAAGGAAAAATAATTTTATCATGCTACAATATGGACAAAGCAACTAATCAAATTGATTCTCCAATAAAAGATATTAATCAATTTGATACTTTCAGAATTGATATTAGAAGTAAAGTTTTTGCACATTATTTAGAAAAAAGTTAAAAAAATTATGAAAAAGCTTGCACAAATCATTATCTTAAGCTTACTAATCTTTAGTAATGTTAGTGCTGAAAAAAGAGACAATGAATTAAA
>CAZABF010000048.1:0-6322 GCA_964483495.1 uncultured Candidatus Pelagibacter sp.
GAACTATGATATGTTTTCTGGTCTTTCTAACGAAGTTAAATCAAAATTTAAGAAAGTTAGGCCAAAAACTATGGGCCAAGCACTAAGAATCGACGGAATTACGCCAGCGGCTGTATATATTTTGTTGTCTCATCTTAAAAGAAAGTCTATTAAGCATATAGCTTGATTGATTCGAATTTTATAAAAAACTCAAAACTTAGCATTCAAAATGTTTCACGTGAAACATTGGATGAGCTTAATAAATATAGTTCATCAATTTTAAAAAAGAATAAAGACATAAACCTAATAAGTTCAAGTACAGAAAAATCAATAAAAACAAGGCATATTTTAGATAGTGCGCAAACAATTGATTTTATTAATAAAAACGATGTTAAAATATGCACTGATTTAGGTTCAGGCGCAGGTTTACCTGGTATAGTTTTGGCTATTTTGATGAAACCGAAAAAACCTGAATTTAAGATGATTTTCTATGAAAAAAGTTATCACAAAAGCAATTTCCTAAGAGAAATCTCAAAAAAACTTAAATTAAACACAGAAATTAATCAAAAAAATATTTTTGAAGAAAAAAATTTACAAACAGACATTATAATTTCGAGAGCATTCAAACCTGTGCCAGTTATTTTTGAAATTGCGTCGAAGAATTTCAAAAAATTTAAATACATAATTTTATTTTTAGGAAAAAGTGGAAAAGAAATTTTAAAGGAGACATCAAAGAAATGGAAATTTGATTACGAGAAAAAAAAAAGTTTAACAAGTAATGAGTCATTAGTTGTAAAGATTTCAAACTTAAAAAAAAATGGATAAAAAAATTATTTCAGTAATTAATCAGAAAGGTGGAGTAGGGAAAACTACTACTGTAATTAATTTGGCAGCAGGTATGACTATGAAAGGAAAAAAAATCTTAGTAATTGATCTTGACCCGCAAGGAAATGCTACAACAGGTCTTGGAGTATCGAATACAGATTCTGAACTAACAATTTACAGTGTGCTTAATGGAAATAAAAAAATTTCAGAAGTAATTCAATCAACTAAGTTCGAAAATCTAAATTTGATCACTTCCAATGTAGATCTCTCAGGTTTAGAGATCGAGACAGCTGGAGACAGTCGAAGAGCTTTTAAATTGAAAGACGAATTAGCCTCTATTTTAAATGATTCTGGGGCATCATATGATTATATAATCATTGACTGTCCTCCATCCCTAAGTCTTCTAACAATTATGGCATTGGTCGCCTCCAACGAGCTTGTGGTTCCACTACAGACAGAATTTTTTGCTCTTGAAGGTCTTACTCAGCTGATGAAGACAATCGAAAGGATTAAATCCAACTTAAATCCATCTCTTAACATACGAGGCATCCTTCTTACGATGTATGATAAGAGAAATAAGTTATCTGGCGAGGTAGAACAAGAAGCTAGAAACTATTTCAAAGAAAAAGTTTATCAAACAATAATACCTAGAAATGTAAGACTGTCAGAAGCCCCATCTCATGGAGTCCCAGTCCTACTTTACGATAAAGCTTGTCCAGGAAGTAAATCGTATTTTACTTTCACAGATGAATTTTTAAATCAAGATAAATTGGTGGAGAGTGCTGCATGATGAATCCATTCAAAACTAAAAGAGGACTAGGTAGAGGACTATCTTCATTAATTGGTGATGTAGATTCAAAACCAATAAAAAATAAAATATCGATAAGTTCAATTATCAGAAATAAATTTCAACCAAGAAAAAATTTTGATAAAGAAAAAATGGAAGAGCTTACAAACTCTATTAAAGAGCGAGGAATTATACAGCCAATTATAGTTAGAAAATCTTCAGACCACAGTGATAAATTTGAAATAATTGCAGGAGAAAGAAGATGGCAAGCAGCGCAAAGTGCAGGACTTCATGAAATTCCAGCTGTTGAAATTGAAGCAGACAATTTAAAATCATTAGAATTTGCAATTGTCGAAAACGTACAGAGACGTGATTTAAATCCAATAGAGGAAGCTCAAGGTTATAAAAAATTAATTGATGATTTTAATTATGACCAGGAGAAAGTATCAAAGTTTATAGGAAAGAGTAGAGTGCACGTAACGAACTGTCTAAGATTACTCACACTTCCTGATGAAGTTATTTTGCTTATCGAAGAAAATAAAATTTCACAAGGTCATGCAAAAGTGCTTGTGGGACTCGATAATGCACATTTTTTAGCAAAGAAGATGATAGAAAAAAAATTATCAGTAAGACAAGCAGAAAATTTAATTAGAAGTTTGAAAAGTTACAAAGGTAAAAGCAAAATTACTAAAAATCCAAATCTTACAAATTTAGAATCTAGTATTGAAGAGAAAACTGGAATTAAAGTTTTTATTAGGAATAAGAAAAATAATGCTGGGCAGGTGACTTTTGAATATAAGGATCTGGATCAATTAAATAGATTAATAATGGTTATTAAAGCTAATTATTAATTATTTTGCCGTATTAAGAATAAAATCAGAAATAATATTTAAAGAACTATAGTAATTTTTCTTAACCATCAATTCGATATCATGTATTTTGTAAATTAATTTTTCTGTATCTTTTAAGTTCCATTTAGACGCTTGATTTTTAACAATTTCTTTGTCCTTCCAAAAAATAGGAGGTTTATAATCTGAAATTACTTGTTCTATATTTTTATTTGAATTATTAATTTTTTTAATCTCTAAAAGTCTCTTAGTTTTTGAAAGTAAATTTCTGACAATTATTATGCAGTCATCAACAGAAAAGGCATTTTCATTAAAAATTTTATTTATTTTTTTTATATTTTTTGACAAACAATTATCTGCAAGTTCTGAAATGCTATAATTTTCTGCTAAATTAGTTAGCTTTATAACTTCATCAATATTAATTTTTTCTTTATTTAATAAAAAAAGAGATATTTTATTTAATTCATTATTTAAGTTTATTCTGTCTCCACTACTACGCTCTACAATTAAATTAACTATTTCTTGTGAGATGGATATTTTATTATTTTTAAAAAAATTATTTGCAAGTTGTACAAGAGTTCTATTATCGTCCTTATAAAATGGTACACAAATTAATTTTTTATCTTTTTCAAATATTGATCTTAGCTTTGATTTTTTTTCTAAATTGCTAGCATTTAAAACAATAGTTACATCATTTATTTTTCTATCTAATAATTCATCAATTAATTTAACTATTTTTTCACTAACTCTTGAGATTATAATTAATTTTAAATCATCAAAAAAGGATTTATTAATTAGACTTGATATAAAATTTTCAAAATTATTTAATATTTCACTTTCATCAAAACGTTCTACATTTCCTTTATAATTATCAATAAAAATGCCATTAATTACATGACTTTTGTAACCATCATTTTCACCATAGAATAAAAAAATATTGTTTTTTATTTTTTTAATTTTTTGGTGTTCATAAGCTTTAATTATCATTTCTAAATTTTATATTGATCCTAAATAAATTATTAGTTCGTCAGCTATTTTTTCCGCAAGATTTTTTGAAGTTTTATTTTCATATTTTTTCAAATTTGATTTATTACTTTTATTATTGTAATCAACTGATTTAGAAAATGATTTATTTTTAACATTGCCATCAAAATCTTTAATCGAAATATTTGATAATAAATTTATTCGATAAGTTTTAGGATTACCTTTTGAGTCTCTTAATGCAATTTCTTTATTTAAATGAGTCTCTAGTGTTAAAGAAAACTTTCTTTTACCATCAGAACCCTTATAATTATTTAATCTATTATTTATTATTTTATTTAATTTACTATTTCCGCTTGCACTTAATTCATAAATTGAAAAATTAGTGTTTTTTTTTGAAAAAATTGGACTATAGCCACATCCAGATATGAAAAATAATAATATTAAAAGTTTTATTAAATTTTTTTTAATCATTAAATTAAGATATTTATTAATCTGTTTTTAACAAAAAAACATTTATTTATTTTTTTATTTTCAATAATTTTTTTTGTATTTTGGTTATTCATAATTTCTTTAATTAATTCTTCCTCAGTAATATTTCTCATAGATTCAAGAGTAGCTTTTTTTTTACCATTAATTTGAATCACATATTTAATAGTGTCATTTTTTATTAAATTTCTATCAATTTCTGGCCATTTTTGAAAAGGATTTAATTTAAGATCTGTTAAACATTCTGAAGCAAAATGAGGAATTATTGGTGAAATTATTGATAAAAACTTAGTATAATTGTCTAAAAGTATGTTTTTATTTGCTTTATTATTTAATTTTTGATTAAAAAAATTATAAGCCTCGTATATATTTGCTATAATGACGTTGTAGTGAAATTTTTCTAAATTATAGTTTATCTTTTCAATCATTTGATTTGTAAATATTGAAATTTCATTATTTTCAGAAGTGGAATCTTCTTCAATTTTTTCTTTGAACTTTTGGTGTAAAATCCACAATTTTTGCATAAATTTATACGAGGCAACCATACCTTGCTCAGACCATTGAACATCTTTTTCAGGAGGACTGTCTGACAATATAAAAAGTCTTACTGCATCAGCACCAAAATCATTAATTATATCTTCTGGATCAATTGTATTTTTTTTTGATTTAGACATTGACTCGGATGACCCAACAAATGCTTTTTTATCAGGAAAATTTTTAATGAAAAATTTTTCCCCATCTGTACTTTCTACTTCTTCGGGACTGAGCCAATTATTATTTTCATCTTTGTATGTTTCATGGCAAACCATTCCTTGGGTAAATAAGCCTTCAAATGGCTCTGTAATTTTGAATTTTTCATTTTTGTAATTTATCGCTCTCATAAAAAATCTTGAATATAACAAGTGCAATATAGCGTGTTCAACACCTCCAATATACTGATCTACAGGCATCCAATAATTTATTTCATCTAAATCATAACCATAATCATTATTTTTAGGAGAACAGAATCTTAAAAAATACCAAGATGAGTCTACAAATGTATCCAATGTGTCAGTTTCCCTAAAACAATCAATTCCATTAACTTTAACATTTTTCCATGATTTTTCATTATCAAGTGGATTTCCTTTTTGATTTAAATTAATATTTTCTGGAAGTTTAACTGGAAGATGATCTTTGGGAATCGTTAAAACATTTCCATTCTTGTCGTAAGCTATTGGTATTGGGCAACCCCAATATCTTTGTCTAGACACACCCCAGTCCTTTAATCTAAAATTGATTTTTTTGTTTCCTAATTTTTTTTTTTCAAGTATTTCAATAGTTTTAATTATTGATTGTTCTGGAACCTTAAGACCATTTAAAAAATCAGAATTTATAATTTCTCCAGGGCCAGTATATGCTTCTTTTTTTACTTTATATTTTTCATCTTCATCTAATGGTTTTACAACAGTTTTTACTGGTAAATTATATTTTAAAGCAAAATCCAAATCTCTTTGGTCATGAGCTGGACAACCAAACACTGCACCAAATCCATAGTCCATTAATACGAAATTTGCAAAGTAGATAGGTACTTTTTCTTTTGTGTTAAGTGGATTAAATGCCATTAGATCTGTATTAAAACCAATTTTTTCTCCTTGGGCAATTGACTCTTCAGTTGTTCCAGTTTTAGAACACTCTTTTTTAAATTCATTAAATTTTGAATTGTTTATGAAATGCTCTGATATTGGATGATCAACTGATACTGCTAGAAAAGAAAAACCGAATAAAGTATCAGGTCTTGTTGTGAAGCATCTGACTGTTTTGATTGGTAAATTTCCTTCTATTTTAAAGTCTATTTCACAACCAAAAGATTTTCCAATCCAATTTTTTTGCATTACTTTTACTTTATTTGGCCAAGATTTAAGATTATCCAAGCCTATTAGTAATTCTTCTGAAAATTTTGATATATTAAAAAACCATTGATTTAATTTTTTTCTCTCAACTACTGCTCCCGATCTCCATCCTTTTCCATCAATTACTTGTTCATTTGCAAGAACTGTTTCATCGACTGGGTCCCAATTTACATAATTTTCCTTTTTATAAACTAGACCCTTGTCATACAACTCAAGAAAAAAAAGTTGTTGATGTTTATAATAGTCTTCAGAACAAGTTGAAATTTCTCTGTCCCAATCAATTGATAAACCTAGTTTCTTTAATTGAGTTTTCATAACTGAAATATTTTTTTCAGTCCAAATCTTAGGATCCAAATTATTTTCTTTTGCTGCATTTTCAGCGGGCATACCGAATGAATCCCACCCCATAGGATGCAAGACATTAAATCCTAGCATTGATTTATATCGAGATAAAACGTCACCAATAGTGTAATTTCTTACATGACCCATATGAATTTTTCCAGATGGATATGGAAACATCTCAA
>CAZABF010000049.1:0-6267 GCA_964483495.1 uncultured Candidatus Pelagibacter sp.
AAAAATCAAACATTGATAAAAGAGGTCTTTATGCTTCAAAAAATATAAAGCCTGGTACAAAAATAATTGAATATATTGGAAAAGTAATAAGTAAAAAAGAAACAGAAACTAATCCAAAATTTGATAACGAAAAAGATATTTATCTTTTCAATCTTAATAACAAATACGATCTAGATGGTGATTACAGCTGGAATACAGCTAGATTAATTAATCATTCGTGTAACCCAAACTGTGAAGTTGAAGGCAAAGGACTTAAAATTTGGATCATAGCAATTAAAGATATTAAAAAAGGTGAGGAATTATCTTATGATTATGGCTTTGGGTATGATGTCGATTATAAACAATTCCCATGTAAATGTAGATCAAAGAATTGTGTTGGTTACATTGTGCGAGAAGGCTCCAGATGGAGAATTAGTAAGAAATATAAAAAAAATAATATTAGAATTAATAAATAACTTTAACCAAAAATAAACCATGAGCAGGTGCAGGGGGAGCACACTTACTCCTCTTTTTTGATTTAAAAATATGCTCAAATTTTTTAATATCCCATTTATTTTCTGCTAAATATTTTAAACATCCCACCATAGATCTAACTTGGTTTCTTAAAAAAGATTTTGATCTAAATTCAATTTGAATTTTTTTATCAATATTTTTGATAGTTATTTTGTTAATTTTTTTTATAGAACTTTTAGCATAACAATTTTTAGCTCTCATCGTAGAAAAATCATGACTACCGGTTAATTTTTTTGCTCCTTCTTTTAATAATTTAATATCTAGTTTTTTTCTTATATGCCAGGCTCTTTCATTTTCCAATGTGGGAGCTGCTAAGCGATTGATAATGAAATATTTGTATACTCTTTCTTTTGCGGAGAACCTTGCATGAAATTTTTGTTTTCTTTTATAAATATTAATTATTGAAATTTTTTTTGGATTTAAAAAAAAATTTAGAGATTTAATTAACTTTTTAATTTCTTTAATTTTTAATTTTGTATCAAAATGTGCCGATTGTTCTATTGCGTGCACTCCCGCATCAGTTCTTCCTGATCCATAAATTATAATTTTTTGCTTTAATAATTTAGAGAGTTTATTTTCAATTTCTTTTTGGATACTTTTGCCTTTTAATTGTTTTTGCCACCCTACAAATTTTGTTCCAACATACTCAACTAAAATCTGATACCTATGCATTATTCAAATCTGAACCCGTTTTAATTTTTGTACCTAGTATAAATTCATTTGTTTTTTGTGCCCTTTTGCCTTCTCTTTGAATTTCTAGAATTTTTAAAGAATTATGTCCACAAGCTATTTCAAGATTTTCACTTAATACATGCCCCGGTTTACCGCTGGAGTTAGACAATAAAGCTTTTAAAATTCGATACCTCGTCCCATTAAATATGAAGTAACAATAAGGAAATAGGCCGTTAATTTGTCCTATTATTTTTTTTGCATCTTCATTCCAATTAATCTTTCCTTCAGATTTATCAATTTTTTTTGCATAAGTAGCATTTTTATGATCTTGCTCTTTATAAGTTGTATTCCCATCAAAAATATTATCAATAACATCCGAAATCTTCTCTGCAGCTAATATTGAAAGTCTTTCATTTAAGCTTTGAGTATTTTCATTTTCTAAAATATCTATTTTAAATATATCAGAAACATTTCCCGCATCTAATTTTTCATTAATTTTCATTACACTTATTCCTGTTTCTCTATCTAAATTCATTATTGATCTTTGAATTGGAGAGGCGCCTCTATATAATGGCAGAACAGAAGCATGTAAATTTATGAAACCATTATTACTTAAATTTAAAATATCTTTTGTTAGGATTTGACCATAAGCTATCACCACACCTAAACTTACACCAATTTTTTTTAAATATTCATATTCCTCTTTGTTATCCTTAAGTTTTTTTGGTGTTCTTACTTCCAAATTTAAAGTTTCTGCTAATATATGAATTGGTGACTTTGTTATTTTTTGTCCTCTATCTGATTTTTTTGGTGGTTGTGTATAAACTGCTGATATTTCAAATCCATTTTGAAAAATATTTTTTAGAATAGGAACGGCAAAATTTGGCGTTCCCATAAAAACTATCTTTTTGCTCATAAACTAAAGAACAACTCTATCTTCTTTATTTTTTATTTTAGATAGTTTTTTTATAATCATTGATTTTTTTAACTTGGATAAATGGTCAATAAATAATATTCCTTCCAAATGGTCTATTTCATGTTGAATACATGTGGAAAGCAAACCATTGGCCTTTAATATTTTTTTGTTTCCATCATAATCTAAATATTCTACCTGGCATGTACTTGGTCTATCAACTTCTGCAAATTGATCTGGTAAAGACAAGCAGCCTTCTAAATATTTAGATAAATTTGAGTTTCTATTTTTAATTATTGGATTTACAAAATACATGGGATTATTCTCCTCATTATCTTTAGAAATATCCATGACAATAATTCTTTTTGGAATACCTATTTGAATTGCTGCTAAACCAATGCCTTTTGCATCATACATGGTCTCTAGCATATCATCCATTAATATCTGTTCTTCTTTTCCTATCTTTTTAACAGGTAGGGAAATTTGACGTAATATTTTATTAGGTTCTGTTAAAATAGTTTTTACAATCATAGTTCGATTTTAATATAATTTTTATATTTTTAAAGGAAGAACTTTTAATAGTATATGATTTCTAATAGAGTCTAAATTTAGGTGGTTCAATATAGTTGACATAAAATATAACGTATCAGAGTCTAGATTTTCCAAATCATCTTCCCCAATAATTTCAACCATTCTAAGCAAAACCATTCCTACTTCATTATTATTTATTAGCAGTTGAATATCTGTTGGTACATTGGATTGGTCAAATTGAAACATATTTTTATATTTTTTTTTTATAACCACGCCATCCGAAACTAAAGATTCTAATAAAATTAAGTCCTTAATTGATACATTGTAGTCCTTATTTTTTTTTATTGATTTAAGCAATTTATTTAGATCATCTTCAGCTTTTTTAACATCATTTTGATCTTCAAAATATTTTAGTAGTTTAGATTGATGGATTATTTTATTATTAATTTTTATATTTTTTTTTTCTAAAATTGGAGTAGTTAAATTATAAACGTAAAATGATGAATAATTTGATGGAACATCTTCCTTGTCAATATTATTTAGAATTTTTTTTAACTCAATATTGAAGGCATTTTCTATATTATCTTTAATAAATGAATCTTTTAATTTGTATGATAAATCTAAAAGCTGATTTATATCTTGTGTTAATATCAATCTTTGATAAAGCAAAGCTCTACCTTCATAATTTTGTAATAGCTTGTAAGAATCTTTTACATTTAACAGTTGATTAATGTTAAATTGAAATCTTTTATATAATTCAAATAATTCCTTTTCTTCATAATTTTGTTCATGAGTTGCTTTTTCAATCAAGGAAATTTTTTCGGCATCTTCTAGATTAATTGTATCAATATTTTCTAATAAATTTGAAGATGATAAATATCTCCATATAAATTTTGGAGTATTTTTGTTTGGTTGATAAGTAAAATCAGAGTTTGTTCTATGAGATAAATGAAAGTTTAATATATTTTTATCAGAAATCTTACCATCTGCTTTTTCAATATATTCCATCAAAAAATTGAATTTATTCTCATAAAAATCATCCTCAAGACCAGTCTCTTTATTTAAATCAAAAAGAAGTTGCGCTTCTTCTCTTTTTTTTTGATCAATTAAACAATAAATTTGAAATTTGTTAATATAGTCATTACCAAAATATTTTACTTCATCAAAAATTTTGCAAGCATTTTCTAAATCTGAATTTTCAGCATAATCATTTATATAAAATTTGATTAATTTTGAATTGTAAATATTTTTTTCATTTTTTATTAAATATGATTTAATTAAATTTTTATCATTATTTTTTATTAAATATTTTAATTTAAAATCTATAAATTTCTCTTCGGTAATATTTTCTTTTGGTAAGTATGAATTTGTTAATAAAGCAATATCTAAAATTTCATTAGAATCTTTTGAAAGATTTGTCTTATCCAATTTGTTTAAAATTAATTTTATTTCATTTCCATCAGAGTTAGACCACATGTCAATATTTAGTCCATGGTCTTCGGGATCATATAACCCTACAATACTTATTTTATTTTCTCCTAAGGGGTCACTGTAGATTGTGTTTATTGCACTATTTGGATCATTCTTATTTATATCAATTTTAATTTCATTAGATTCATCATTTTCAGAAACAGTGACTGATGAATTTTGTTCAACTTTCTTTTCTAAATTCCAAATATCGATTGGTTCATCATCAGCTCTTAAATTTAAAGAAAATAATAAAAAAAAAATAATAAAAATTAATAAATATTTTTTATTTAACAATTTTAAAATTTTCATTTGAAATTATTTTTTCAATTTTTTTAATAGGCGATGGAAAATCAATTCGATCAATTAGAATTATAGCAATAGTTAGCGCTACTAATGCCAAAATTATTTTAATTAATATTCCAAAAATTCCTTTTAAATTCCTTATTCTTGTTTTTTTTTCAAATTGCATATAATGTTAAGTATTTTCAAAATAAGACATATTTGTGATTTTTCAATAAAGAATTATGAATTTAAATAAAAATATAGTTTTGCTAGGTATGATGGGTTCAGGAAAATCTACAATTGGCTATCTTTTGTCAAAAAATATAAATTGTAATTTTTTTGATGTTGATAAATTTATTGAAAAGGAAACAAATCTTAAAATCTATGATATTTTTCAAAAAAAAGGTGAAGTTTACTTTAGAAATTTAGAAGAAAAAATAACTTTAAAACTTCTTAAAGGTAAAGGAAAAATTATATCTTTAGGCGGGGGTGGGTTTATTAATAAAAATATTAGAAAAGAAATAATCAAAAATCATATTTCTTTTTGGTTAAGTTGGAAAGATTCAACAATAATAAACCGAATATTAAATAGCAAGAAAAGACCAGTTGCTTTTAATTCTAGTGAAAACAATTTAAAAAAACTGATAAATAAAAGGTCAAGTATTTATGCTGAGGCAAACTTTAAGATAAATTGTGAAACATTAACAAAAAATATGATAGTTAAAAATATAATAGAACTGTATGAAAAAAATTAGACTAAGCGTTAAAACTAAATCTAAAATATATCCTATAATAATTGGTAAAAATATTATTTCTCAAACTTCTAATATATTAAAATCAAATAATATTAATTTTAAAAAAAGTCTAATAGTTGTTGATACAAAAATACCAAAAAAAAAATTAAATATTCTGAAAAAAAAAATTGCTTCTAAAAAAAAAATTATTCACTTTTTCAATGCAAATGAAAAAAATAAAAATTTGAAAAATGTAAATTTAATTTTAAATAAACTTTTTAAGTTTAATTTTAATAGAAATGACTGCATTATATCTTTTGGAGGAGGCATCGTGGGAGATGTTTCTGGTTTTGCGGCCAGTATTTTTAAAAGAGGATTAAAATTTGTTAACATCCCCACAACACTTTTGGCACAAGTGGACTCATCAATTGGTGGAAAAACAGGAGTTAACAATAAATATGGAAAAAATTTAATTGGATCTTTTATGCAACCTGATTTAGTTATATCTGATACAAATATGTTAAGTTCTCTTCCAAAAAGAGAAATAATTTGTGGTTATGGTGAAATTTTAAAACATTCAATAATCAGTGATAGAAAAATTTTCAACTATTTAAAAAAAAATTGTCTTAAAATATTGAAATTAAAATCTCCTTTTATTGAAAAAACTATTGCGGATAGTTGTAAGATTAAAAAAAATATTGTTCAACTAGATGAGAAAGAAAAAAATTTAAGAAAAATCTTAAATTTAGGTCATACTTTTGCTCACGCATATGAGGCTACACTCTCCTATTCAAGAAAACTTAATCATGGAGAAGCAGTTATTTTGGGAATTGTAAGTTCGGCGAGATTCAGCCTTAAAAATAATATTTTAAATAAAAAAGATTATGAACAAATAATAAAACACATCAATAATTTAAAAATACCAATAGATTTAAATTTTTATTTTAAAAAAAAAGATATTAATTTAATAATTAAATATATGAAATCAGATAAAAAAAACAATTCTTCAAAGATAAATTTGATTTTAATTAAAAAAATTGGAAAAGTAATTCTAAGTTTTGCATTTGATCATTCAAAAATTAAAAAATTTTTAATTAATGAATTAATTTATTAATAATTGAATTGAATGTATATTATTTTTTAATTCTTCTT
>CAZABF010000050.1:0-6070 GCA_964483495.1 uncultured Candidatus Pelagibacter sp.
TGGTTGCCATCAAAAGTATTTAAACCACTATAAAATAATATTATTGCAACCGAAGGTTGTTAAAATGCTAATTCTGATCAAGACTCTAGTTAATTTTTATGTTTAACTCAAAAGACTTAATTAACTAATAGAGGAGAAATAAATGATTAAAGAAAAAAAATCGTTGAAGGGAAAAATACCTTCAAGACGTAAGTTCTTTAAAGCTGCTGCTGCAACGGGTGTTGCTGCTGTAGCTGCATCATCTTTAGCTGCTCCAGCTGTTGCTGCTGATAGAGTTGAAATATCAATGGTAGCTACTTGGCCAAGAGATTTTCCTGGACTAGGTACTGGTGCACAAAGATTTGCTGATCAATTGGGTGCAATGAGTGATGGACGTATGCAAGTTTCTTATTATGCATCTGGTGAAAGAGTAAAAGCTTTTGACTCATTTGATGAGGTTGCTTCTGGTAACTCACAAATGTATCATGCTGCAGACTACTACTGGGTTAAAAAGCACCCAGCTTTTGGATACTTTACAGCAAGTCCATTTGGTTTTACTTACTCAGAGTTTAACGCGTGGATTCACTTTGGTGGAGGACAAGAACTTTGGGATGAACTAACTGATGATTTTGGAACTCAAAGTTTTATTGCTGGTAACACGGGAGTTCAAATGGGTGGTTGGTTTAATAAAAAAATTACATCAGCTAATGACTTTAAAGGTTTAAAAATGCGTATGCCTGGATTAGGAGGACAAGTTCTTGGAAAACTTGGAGGTTCTCCAATTTCACTTCCTGGTGGACAAATTTATGAAAACCTTGTTTCAGGAGCAATTGATGCAACTGAATGGGTAGGTCCTTGGAATGATGAAGCTATGAAGTTCCATGAAGCTGCTAAATACTATTACTATCCTGGTATGCACGAGCCTGGTTCTGCATTAGCATGTGGTGTAAACAAATCATGGTTTACAAGCTTATCAAAATCAGATCAAACGCTAATTAAAACTGCGTGTGCTTGGGCAGATGAACTTACGATGGCTGAGTATAATGCTAAAAATGGTGCTGCATTAGCTCGTCTAGTAAACGATCATGGTGTTAAACTTGAGAAATTTAATGATAAAGTTTATGACGCTTTTGCTAAAGGTGCTGGAGAAGTTTACGAAGAAGTTCAGCAACATAGTGATCTTGCTGCTAGAACGCATAAAGCTTTTGTTAAAAGTCGTAAAGAAATTGGTAGCTGGACTAACTTGGCTGACTCACCATATATTCAACAAAGAAATAGAGCTTTAGGAATTTAATAATACTTAAAGTTTGAGTAAAATTTGATATAAGGGCCCTTTATTAAGGGCCCTTTGTTTTAGTGGGTTTTATTAAATAGAGTTTTTATTTTTATGGTTACAAAAAACAACTTACCGATATTGATTAGAATATTTAGTTTTTCAATATTAGCTATTACTTTTGTTTTTTTAATTAATAATGTTTTAACAATTTGGTTTGATTGGCCTGGGATTAAACAGTTATTTTCGCAATATGGTTTATTTGGATTTAAAAAATTAAGCAAACCTTTAGAAGGATCAGCATTAACTTTTGCTTTTATACAATTATTTTTTTATTTTATTTCAGTATTATTTGTAATTTTTTATGTTTTTAAATCTATTAACCAAACATTAGAATCTGATGCAGAAATTCTTACTAAATTTACAGCTTATATTATTAGATCTTCTTTTTGGGCTGTTTTAATAGTTGGAGCAGCAGATTTTTTAGTTTCATTTATGGTTGTTGAAAAATTAGTTGAGCCAATTTTAGGTGAATTTTTAAAAGTTAAATTAATTATTCCAAATTTTAGAATTACATTTGTTCATTTCCCTTTAATATTAATTTCATTTGTAATTGGATATTTTACAAGAACAGTAGGTTTTATTTGGCTAGCCGTTTTAGTAGTTGGTAGTGAATTTTTAATTGTTCTATCTAGATTTATATTTGAGTATGAACAGGCTTTTCAAGGAGATTTAGTTCGTTTTTGGTATTCCGCTCTTTATCTTTTTGCTAGTGCATATGCTTTAATGCATGAAGGTCATGTAAGAGTTGATGTTTTATACACTGGCTTTAGTGAACGAAAAAAAGCTTGGACAAACTCCATAGGATCATTGGTATTAGGAATTCCGCTTTGTCTTATTGTTATATTTTTGGGAATGGTTAATAAAGCGAGTATTATTAATGGTCCAGTTCTTTCCTTTGAAATTACACAGCAAGGCTCTAATGGATTATATTTGCTTTATTTAATGGCAATATATTTAGCTGTCTTTGCCGTAAGTATGTTAACCCAATTTACTAGTTATTTTATGAGCAGCAGTCATAAACTTTTGAAAAATTAAATTATGGAACATTTATTTTTATCTCTGCTCGTATTAATAATGATAGCTGCATTAGCATCAGGTTTTCCGGTTGCTTTTGCATTACCGGGTTCAGCTATTATTTCAATAGGTCTTGCAGCTTTTTTTGGATATCTCTTTGCTGGAGATGTGAGTGCTTATTTTGCAAGTGATGGACCCATAGAATGGTTAACAGCAGGTATTACAAATTTCAGGAGTAACTATTGGGATGTAGAGACCGATACTTTAATCGCAATACCTTTGTTTATTTTTATGGGGATAATGTTGCAAAAATCTAAAATTGCAGAAGATCTTTTGGTAACCATGGGACAGCTATTTGGCCCTATTCCTGGAGGATTAGGTATTTCAGTAATTTTTGTTGGAGCATTGCTTGCAGCAACAACAGGTATAGTTGGAGCAACAGTAATTGCAATGGGTCTAATCTCATTGCCTACTATGTTGAATAATAAATATGATAAAAGTCTTGCGAGTGGAATTGTCTGTTCATCTGGAACACTTGGTCAAATAATACCTCCATCAATCGTTTTAATTATTATAGCCGATCAATTAGCCAGCGCTGCCGATGTTGCAAATACAATGAGACAGGCAGATTATAAATTAGTTACCGGAGAGTTTAATATGCCTGGTGAGTTTAGAGTGGGATCTACAAGTGCTGGAGATATGTTTCTTGGAGCATTACTACCTGGAATAGTATTAGTTGGTTTGTATATGTTGTATGTTTTTGTGTATGCAAGATTAAATCCAAAGGCAGCTCCACCTGTTGCATTTAAAGGTCAATTTGATTTTAAATTTTGGACAAAAGTTATTATGGTAATAATCCCTCCACTTGCATTAATTTTTGCAGTTCTTGGATCTATATTAATGGGTATAGCAACAGTAAATCAAGCTGGTTCTATTGGAGCAATAGGAGCGACTATAATGTCAGGTTATCGTCTTCATCAAGGTAAAAAAGATGCATATTATCCATTACTAATAACCATAGCAGCTTTAATTCCTATTTTTATACTTTCAAACAATTATAACTTAAACATTAAAGCTTTAGAAACTAGAAACTTAACTGCAATTCTTATAACAGGTTTTTTTACTATAACATTTTTAATTGGTATTGCATGGAGTTTTTGGAGAGCTTACAAAGTTGATAATGTTTTAAAAGAAGTTGTTACAGAAACTTGCGCAACTACTTCGATGGTTTTTATAATTCTTCTAGGAGCAGCGATGTTAACTTCGGGTTTCAGAGCTTTTGGAGGTGAAGAATTAGTAAGAGAATTTTTACAAGATTTGCCCGGAGGATTTTGGACTCAGTTTATTGTCGTTATGGCAGTAATATTTTTATTGGGCTTTTTTCTTGATTTTATAGAAATTGCTGTTGTTGTTGTCCCTATTATTGCACCAATATTGTTAGCTGAAACTGGAGCTAATGTTAGCGCAATCTGGTTAGGAGTAATGATTGGGGTTAATTTACAAACTTCTTTTTTAACTCCTCCATTTGGTTTTGCGTTGTTTTATTTAAAAGGAGTTGCGCCCAAGATTGTTACAACTTTGAATATTTGGAAAGGCGTTGTTCCCTTCATAGCATTACAGCTTATAGGACTAGGAATTGTAGGTTTTTATCCAACTTTGGTAAATTACTTGCCAGCAAGAACATACTTAACATCTCATGTGGCTCCGCCTCCGATGAATCCTAAACTTCAAAATTGTTTACAAGAATATAAATTTGATATTTACAATAATGAAGAACAAAAAATTACAGCTGCTATTACGAGTTTTCAACAACTGGTTCCTTCTGATCTTCCTGGTGATAAATTGGATATTTTTGAGGAACATTTTGAAAATGCATTAGGAACTTTTGCCTTAGTTAAAAAGCTTCAAAAAACCGAAAAAGAATACAATTTATTTGCTGAAGATTACAGAGACCTTCACTTTAGTGTAAGAAAAAAAGAGAAAAAAATTAGAAAAATAGATAAGAGAATAAAAAAATTAGAATCCGAAATTAGAAATTTAGACAAAGATAATGTGTCTGAAAAAAATAAAATTGAGCTTAAGATTGAAGATTATAAATTAGAGGCTGAAGAATTAGCTAAACAAATTCCTGAGAACTGGTCATCAAAAAATAAAGAATTTGAAATTATACTTAAAGCTAAAAATACTCGAACAAAAAGATATAGAAAAAATGTTGATGAAGCATACGATAATCTAGATCAGATTGCCATGTTCATTAAGGATTATGAAAAATTAAACGAACTTTCTCCAGAAATTAATAATATAAAGGAAAATATTAATAATGAAAATTATGAAAAATCAATTTCAATTATAGATAACTTATTCGATAAACTTGGAGAGATTTCTGGAACCGAAGAATTTGCTAATAGATTAGATGATTTATTATCTTTACTTGATAGTGAAGAAATAGATGCTAACAAAATTTCAGATGCAAACTCAGAAGTTTATATGTTGTTTGAAAAAGAAGTAAAATGGAGAAAATATGCGGAAAAAAATCTAATGCCAGAACTTGAAAAATATAATTCAGTTATAAAAAATAATATAGGTTTAAGACTTCAATCTCGTTTGACTAAAGATCAAGCAATATTTGTTGCTAAGTGTAATTCAATTCACCGTGATATATCTTTAAATTTTTAATCTAATTAAATGGAAAAAAATATTCTACCGATCAAAAAAGCGGTTTTAATTTTTTTTGTTTTTGCTTGTGGTTATTTTATATCTTGTCTATTAAGAGCAATTACCGCAACTTTATCACCATTATTAACTTCAGAGTTTAATTTACTAGCTGGGGATCTAGGGCTTTTAGCTGGAGGATATTTTTTAGGGTTTGCATCAATGCAAATACCACTTGGATATTTACTTGATAGGCATGGTCCAAAAAAAATTGTTTCATCATTTTTATTAATTGCAATAATTGGCACCGCATCCTTTGCTCTAGCTCAAAATTTTGCTGGTTTATTAATATCAAGAATTTTAATTGGTGTTGGTGTTAGTGCATGTTTAATGGGTCCTTTAACTGGTTATAGGATTTGGTTTGCTGATGAATATCAACAAAGAGGTAATTCATGGATGTTAATGATAGCTTCTACAGGATTTGTTTTTTCAACACTGCCAGTTCAAATTTTATTACCTATTATAGGATGGAGATGGATTTTTGGAGGAGTAACTATTTTAATATTTCTTGTTATAATTTTAACTTTAATTTTTATTCCCCCATGGAAAAAAGAAGAAGAAAATAATAACGAAAAAAATACTGGATCTTTGTCAGATGTTTGGAAAAATAAATTTTTCAGAAGTACGATTCCTCTTGGATTATTTAACTATGGAGGAATCATGGCAGTTCAAACTTTATGGGCTGGCCCATGGATGATCAGGGTTGCAGGTTATGATCCTTTAGAGAGTGCAACAGGTCTTTTTTGGATAAATATGACTATGTTAATAGCATTTTTTGTTTGGGGTTATATTTTGCCTAAAATTAATAATTTAGGCATAGATACAATAAAACTAATGAAATTTGGATTACCAATTAGTTATTTATCTTTACTTGTCATTATTATTTCAGGTGAAAATGCAGGAGCAATACATTTTATAATTTATATATTTACTTCAATTGTATTATCGCTTACCCAACCTGCAGTGGCTATGCGTTTTCCAACTAGTTTAGCAGGTAAATCACTTACATCATTTAATTTACTGATTTTT
>CAZABF010000051.1:0-6021 GCA_964483495.1 uncultured Candidatus Pelagibacter sp.
TCCCTCTTAATGCGACTGAGTCGTAATATTTTGGGCTAATTTCTTTTTGAAAAATGATAGATTTACTTTTTGAAAAAACGCCATCAGATACCAATAAATAATCAAATTGTTCAACATGATTGTTTGAAAATGACAAACTTATTTTGTCTTTATAATTAATGCTGGTTAGTTCACAGCTTTGAACAATATTATTCTCTGGAATATTTCTTAATAAAAAATTAAATAATGTAGATCTTTTTAAAGTTGTATAACGATTATTTTCATAATTAAATTTTGAAATATCTATATCGCAGATCTTTTTACAGCTTTTTGCATCATAAAAATTTAGTTTATTTGGAAAAGAAATCTCATGTGCTTCAATATTTTTAAAACCTACTTCATTTAATAGCTTGATGCTGTTAACTGAAAGCTGGATTCCATATCCATCATTTAATTCAAAGTGAGATTTTTTTTCAAAAACTTTATATTGATAGTTCTGATTTTTTTGAAGAAGATTTGCAAAATATAAACCGGAAATACCACCGCCAATAATTGCAATTTTTTTCATTAATATTTCACAATCGATTTAAAAATTTTTTTTGTAAATGATGGTAAAATATACTTCTTAATATTATCTTTATCTAACAAAAAACTATTCTTTAAATCTGCTTTTTTATTTTTTTTATTTATTGAAATTTTCATATCCATATTAGACATTTTAATATTAATTCTTTTGCTTAAAGAAGATTGAAATTTTTTTTGATTTATTTCTCTCATCGGGAAAATTAATAAATCTTTTAAAAAATTGAATTTTTTATTTTTAATTAATAAATATCTATTTTTATTTTTATATATATCTGCTTCGAAATATTTTACTTTATTAAATTTATTTTTTGATTTTATATCAAAATCTTTTTTTTTGTATGCTATGCAATTTTTACTAATTGGACACTCACCACACAAAGGATTTGTTGGCTTACAAATTAAAGCACCAATTTCCATTATCGCTTGCGCATAATCGCTAGATCTATTTGATTTTCCAAAAAAAGACTTTTTCTTAAGTAAATTGTCTTTACTAATTTCTTTTTCATTTTTTAAATAAAAAACTCGTTTTAAAATTCTCTCAACATTTCCGTCAAGTGGTATAAATTGTTGATTAAAAACAATTGCCATTATTGCTGTCGATGTATAGTCGCCAATCCCAGGTAAAGATTTTAATTGATCAACGCTCTCGGGTAAATTTTCATTAAATTCTTTTATTATTTTTTTTGCTGTTTTTTTTAAATTCCTTGCACGTGAATAATATCCAAGTCCTTCCCAGCATTTCATTAGCTTTCGATCATTTATTTTTGCAAGTGTTTTTAGATTTGGAATTTTTTTTATAAAATTATTAAAGTAAGGTATTACAGTTTTAACTTGCGTTTGTTGAAGCATTACTTCACTAACTAAAGTAAAATACTCTTTTTGTTTTTTTGTTAAGTGTTTTCTCCAGGGTAAAATTCTTTTGTTATTATCATACCAATTCAGAATTTCTTTTGTTATACTTTGATTATTCATATGGAATTTAAAAATAATACTAAGCATAGATACAAAACCATTCAAGGATTAAGATCATTTAAAAATACTTTGCCAAAAAATGTTAAAAAGATAATTAGCAAAAAGGGTCATATTTACTCAGAAACTTTGGATAACTGGAGGTATATTGTTGGTGATGAATTATTTAAAGTATGTTTCCCAAAATCATTTAAAAACTCAAATCGTTTGGGTTCAAGTTATTTGAGCATAATGGTAAAAAGAGGCCATGAAGTTGATTTGGAGTATTCAAAAAAATCTATCTTAGAAAAGTTAAATAGTTATTTAGGCTATAATGCTGTAGAAAAATTGAAATTTATTTCTTTTGAAGGTGAAGAGATAGAATTAAAAGAAAAAATTAGCAAAGATGCGACAAATAATGAGTATAAAGAAAAAATTTCTAAGATAAAAAATGATAAAATAAAAAAATCTTTAATAGAATTAAGCAAGTATTTTAAAAAAAAATGAAAAAAATAATATTAGTATTTTCAATAATTTTTTTTTATTTTGAATCTGTTTTAGCAGATATAAAAATTAAACCTTTGTATGAAGGAAATGTTGATGCCAAGGTGAGTATAATAGTTTATGAATCTCTAACATGTGGTCATTGTGCTGAATTTCACAAGGAAGTTTATCCAAAATTAAAAAAAGATTTTATAGACAATGGTTTGGCTAAAATTGAATTTAGAAGCTTTCCATTAGATTTGGCTGCTTTTAATGCTTCAAAGATAGCACATTGTAAAAATGATGGAAAACCAGACCTTCTACATTTTTTATATGAAAACCAAAAAAAATGGGTTCGAGGAGAAACTATAGAAGATATAAATAAACATTTAAAAAATCTTGTTTTAAAAAATGAAGGTGAATTAGATTTTGAAAGCTGCTTGATTAACAAAAATATTGAAGATCATGTATTAAATGATCGAATCACTGGAGTAAAGAAATTCAATATTGAGGCTACTCCTACTCTAATAATTAATGATAAAAAGTTTGATAATCCTCATAACTATAAAAAATTAAAAAAAACCATAGAAAAACTGATATAAGTAGCGAATGGAGTTTAAAAAAATCCAACTTAATGGATTTAAATCTTTTGCTGAGAAGACAAATTTCTTAATTGAAGACGGTTTAACGGGAATAGTTGGTCCTAATGGTTGCGGAAAATCAAATATAGTTGAATCTCTTAGATGGTGTATGGGAGAAACTTCTGCAAAAAGTATGAGAGGATCTGGAATGGAGGATGTAATTTTTTCTGGTACATCCAACAAACCATCAAAAAATATTGCTGAGGTTTCAATCTCTCTTTCAAATGAAAATAAAGATGGAACTCTTCAATATAAAGAGTTGGATGAAATTCATATAAGAAGAAAAATAGAAAAAGATAAAGGATCAAAATTTTATATTAATGATAAAGAAGTTAGAGCTAAAGATGCACAAATGTTTTTTGCTGATCTATCTACGGGAGCACATTCGCCTTCTATAATTAGCCAGGGTAGAATCGGCGCATTAGTAACAGCTAAACCTGTTGATCGAAGAGCTGTCCTCGAAGAAGCAGCAGGAATTTCAGGACTGCATGCTCGTAGGCATGAAGCAGAACTAAGGTTAGGTGCCGCTGAAAATAATTTAAAGCGAGCTGATGAACTTAGAAGACAACAAGAAAAACAGTTAGCTGGATTACAAAAACAGGCTGAAGAGGCGGCAAAATATAAATTGGTATCCGAAGAAATTAAAAAAATTGAAGCTGGCCTTTACTATTTAAGACTAAAAGATATTGAAAACGAAATTAATCTTGAAAATCAAATAAATAATGATGCTGAAAGTGAAGTTAAAAAATTTAATGATAAAATTGAAGAATTAGAAAAACAAATTAATTCCGAAACTGAAAAAGTAAATCCAGTCAGAAATAAAAATATTGAAAATATTTCAAAAATACAAAGACTTAACTTGGAATTAAAAAGTTTGGATGAAGAAAATGAAAGAATAACAGAGGAAATAACCTACGTAAAATCTTCTCTTAAAACAATTGATGATGATATTGATCGAGAAAAAAGCATAGTAATAGATGCAAATTCAAATGAAAAAAGACTTAAGGAAGAAAAACATGAATTAATTGAAATTGACTCAAAATACTATGATACTGAAAAACAATCTAATGAAGACTTGGATTCTGCAAAAAATAAATTAAAATTTGAGATAGATAAAGTTAAAGAATTAATAAACTCTCAAAAGAATGATGAAGCAATAACTATTCTTGATAATTGCAAAATATTTATAGAAAAATACGCAGATAGTTACAGTAAAAATCAAAATATAAAAAAAGAATCAGTCAAAAGAAACGAAAGAATAAAAATTATAGAAAAAGAAACAGAGAGCTGGAAAAATCTTTTAATTAACTCAGAAAAAATGATAAATCAGCTAAATGAAAGAAAACAAAAATTAATCAACAAACTAGAAGATTTAGAAAAACAACCACAATCTCAAGCAGAAAAAAAAGGACAAATTTCAGAAAGTTTAAGATTGGCAGAAAAAGAAAAACAAGAAAATGAAATAATTATAGAAGAAACAGATATTAAAATCTCTAATTTAAACTCTGAATTAAATAAAACAAAAGAAGATACAATCCAAATAAGAGAAAGAAAAGCAAGTTCGGGTGCAACAATAGAAGGACTAAAAAAAAGAAAAAATGACTTATTAGATAGAGTTGAAAGTGAATTAGCATTAAATGAGAATAATATTTTAGAATTTTCTAATCTAGAAAAAAATGAAGATTTTCCTGATGCCGTAACTCAAGAAGAATTATTAGATAAAAAAAAAAGAACAAGAGAAAAATTAGGCTCTGTCAATTTAAGGGCTGATGAAGAAACAGAAAAATATGAAAGCGAAATAAAAAAAATGGAACAAGATAGACAAGATCTTGTAACTGCTATTATTAAATTAAAAGAAAGCATTAATGAATTAAATCAAAAAGGAAGAGAAAGACTTCTTGAAGCTTTTGAAAAAGTGAATAGAAAATTTAACGAAGTATACACAAAACTATTTAACGGTGGAAATGCAAAACTTGAATTGATAGATTCTGATGATCCGCTTGATGCAGGTTTAGAGCTTCTAGTAAGTCCTCCAGGAAAAAGATTGCAATCAATTACTTTGTTGTCTGGAGGCGAGCAGGCACTAACAGCATTATCTTTAATATTTGCAGTATTTTTGAGTAACCCATCTCCTATATGTGTTCTTGATGAAGTTGATGCGCCACTTGATGATGCAAACGTAACAAGATTTTGCAATCTTCTCTCTGAATTAACAAAAATTACAAGTACTCGATTTATAATAGTCACTCACCATGCTTTAACCATGTCAAAAATGGATAGACTTTACGGAATAACCATGCCAGAAAAAGGAGTTAGCCAGCTTGTTGCCGTTGACTTGCAAAAAGCTGAGAGTATGGTGGCGTAAATGCCTAAAGACTCTTTCAAGACTCGCCTAAAAATTGCAAAAAATAAAATTAATAAGAATAATAATATTCAAAAAAACCAGAAAACCTCTAGTTTTGGTGCGGCTTTTAAAGTAAGTACAGAGCTTGTAGCCGCCGTCGCAGTTGGGACAATTATTGGGTTTATTTTGGACAATTGGTTTGGTACTAAACCCTGGTTAATTTTAATATTTTTTTTTGTTGGTGTATTTGCTGGAATATCCAATGTAATTAGATCTGCAAAAAATATGCAAAAATAGATTGTGTAGGAAAAAAAATGGCAAATCCAATGCACCAATTCAATGTTTATAGAATTGGTCCAGAAATAAAATTGGGACAAATTGATCTATCATTTACTAACGCAAGTTTGTTTATGGTAATAAGCTCAATAGCTATACTGGCAGTATTTAATTTAGGTTCAAAAAAAAACTCTTTAATTCCAAATAAAATTCAGCTTCTCGCAGAGCTCAGTTATACATTTGTTTCAAAAATGATAAGTGATACCGCTGGGTCTAAAGCAAAACCATACTTCTCTTTTGTATTTTCTTTATTTATGTTTGTACTATTTTGTAACATGTTTGGAATGATTCCTTATTCATTTACAGTAACAAGCCATATAATTGTAACTTTTGTTTTAGCTTCATTTATTTTTATAGGTGTTACTATAATTGGATTTATTAAGCATGGACTTGGCTACTTAAAGTTATTTGTGCCAAGTGGAGTCCCTATTGTTCTTTTACCACTAATAGTAGTAATAGAAATTATTTCATATTTAAGTAGACCTGTAAGCTTATCGGTTAGACTATTTGCAAACATGATGGCAGGTCACACTATGATGAAAGTATTCGGAGGTTTTGTTATTAGCCTTGGAATAGTCGGCGGATGGTTACCGCTTGGCTTTTCAGTAGCTTTAACAGGTTTGGAGATATTAGTTGCTTTTCTACAAGCTTATGTTTTTGCAATATTAACCTGCATCTATTTAAATGATGCATTAAATTTACACC